>DASQXT010000566.1:0-12448 GCA_035639575.1 Geodermatophilus sp. | reverse complement strand
GCTCGGCCGCACCCGCCACCACCAGCCAGCCCGAGCCGGGGCGTGCGGGGACCGGTGTGCGGGGGAGCCGGATGCCGAGCAGGTCGGCGTCCCCGGGCCCCGGCGTCAGCAGCAGGCCGCTGCGTCGCCGCCGCAGCGCGGGCACCGGGCCCCGGTAGGCCGCTGACAGCTCGGCCGCCGTCCCGGCCACGAGGAGGACGACGTCCGGCGCGACCTCGGCCGCGGTGAGCGCGCCGAACACGGCGGAGTCCACCAGGTCGGCGGGGTCGTCGACGACCACGGCTCCTGGGGTGCCGCGCAGCCCGGCGAGCCACTCCTGCCAGCCGTCGAGGTCCGTGGCGTCCAGCCGGGAGAGGGCGCGGGTGTTCCCCGCGGACGCGCGGTCCGGGTCCCGGACGAGCTGCACGACCGCGGCTCCCGCAGCGGCGAGGTGACGCGCGGAGCCCACCAGTGCCGTGGTCCGTCCGCTGCCGGGCGGCCCGGCGACGAGCAGGCCGCCGGTTCGGGCGAGGTCGACGGTCAGCACGCCGCCGTCGTCACCGCCGGGCCCGACCGGCAGCAGCAGCGGGTGCCCGCCGTCGGCCGGCCCCGGCAGCGGCAGCACGGGGGCGCTCGGCAGCTCGGGGATGGACAGCGGTCCTCCGTCGCGGGGCGGGTCGGGCCAGGTCCGGGGCAGCTCACGGGGCAGGACGAGCTGGCACTCCCGGGCCTCCTCACCGACCAGCGCCCGGCCGGGTGGGCGGTGCCCGGGCACGTCGCGGGCCGGGATGCCGGCGACGGCGTAGTCGGCGCGGTCGGGCAGCGGCAGGACCAGCCGGGTGCCGACGGCGTTGGCCAGCCGGCCGCCCGGGACGGCGCGATCGGCGGTGAGCAGGCACGTCAGCCCGGCGGCCCCGCCGTCCCGCACGAGGCGCAGCAGGGCCGCCGACCCCCGGCCGGGATCCGACTCGTCGAGCTGGGTCATGACCGACTCGACGCCGTCGACGAGCAGCAGCAGGTGCGGGCGAGGTCCACCGGGCGGTGCCGCGCGGCGTGCCGCGACCTCCTGCACCAGCCGGTCCAGCAGCCGAACGGTCCGCAGGGCGTCGTCCCCACCGACCGCGGTGCCGGTGTGCGGCAGGCCGGTTCCCGCCGCGGCCAGTCCGCCGCCGCCGTGGTCGAGCACGTGCACGTGCAGCCGGTCGGGACCGAGCGCGGTGACCGCCTCGGCGAGCGCGGCCCGCAGGAACGTCGTCCGCCCGCTGCGCGGGCCGCCGACCGCGAGCCACCCGCCGGCCCGGCCCAGGTCCAGCTCCAGCGGCTCCTGGGTCTGCGCGTCCGGGCCGTCGAGCAGTCCCAGCCGCAGCCGGGGGCCCGCCCCGTCCCCCGCGGGGTCCCGCAGGTCCGCGGCGGTCAGGCGGTCGGGCAGCGCGGGCCGCCACGGCCGGTGCGGCCGGGGCAGTCCCGTCTCGACGGCCCGGCGCGCCAGCTCGGTGGTGAGCCGGGCCAGGTCGCTGCCCCCGGTGGGCACCTCCTCCGCCGCCGGGACGACGGGGACCGGCCAGCGCCACGGGCTCACCTGCGGTCCGGCGTCCCGGGCACCGTGCGGTGCGCCGCTGACCCGCGCCGCCTGGAACGGCACGGGTGCGCCGCCACCGGTCCGCAGGTAACCGCGGCCGGGGACGTCGACCGGCAGGACGGCGGCGTGTGCCGAGCCGAGCACGTCGCGGGACTCGGCCTCGTCGGTCGTCCGCAGGCAGATGCGCAGGGTGCAGTTGGCCCGGATCTCCGGGGAGACGACCCCGCCGGGACGCTGGGTCGCCAGCACCAGGTGCACCCCGAGCGAGCGCCCCCGCTGCGCGATGCCGACGAGCCCGGACAGGAAGGCGGGCAGGTCCTCGGCCAGTCCGGCGAACTCGTCCACGACGATCACCATGCGGGCCAGGTCGACCGCGTCGGGCAGGGCCGCCAGGTCGGGGACGCCGTGAGCGGCGAGGAGTGCCTCGCGGCGGGTGAGCTCGGCGGTGAGCGACCGCAGCGCCCGGGCGGTCGTCGTGCCGTCGAGGTCGGTCAGCAGACCCACGGTGTGCGGGAGTTCGGCCGCCTCGGCGAACGCCGCGCCGCCCTTGTAGTCGACGAGCAGGAACGAACAGCGGTCCGGCGGGTGGGCCAGGGCCAGGCCGGCGATCAGCGTCTGCAGCAGCTCGGACTTGCCCGAACCCGTGGTCCCGGCCACCAGTGCGTGCGGTCCGTGCCGGCACAGGTCGACCGACAGGTCCCCGGTCGTGGTGCGACCCAGCGTCGCGACCAGCGAGTCCCGCGCCCGGGACCACCCGCCGACCGCGGCGGCCGCCAGGTCGAGCAGCCGGACCTGCCGGGGCAGCGCGGCGTCGGAGGCGGCGGGCGCGAGCACGGCCAGGTCGCGCGCCAGCTGTGCGGCCACCCGCCGCGGCAGCCGGTCGACGGCCTCCACCGGCCGCTCACCTGCACCGGACCGGAGCAGGGTCGCCCGCTCACCGGTCTCGCCGCCGAGCAGCAGGACGGCGTCCGCGAGCCCGGGGAGGTCCGCTGCCGACGAGCCGCAGCCGAGGACGACGACCCGGGCGGCGTGCGCGCTGCGCAGGGCGACCAGCACGCGGGGGCCGACCGGCCGGTCGACCAGCACGACGACCCAGCAGCGGGCACCGTCCTCGCCACCGGCCCGCCGGGATCCGAGGCATGCGAGCCAGCGGAGGGTGTCCTCGTCGGGATCGTCGGCCGGCGGAGCGGTGCGGACGTGCACCGACCCCGCGGCGAGGTGGGGCAGCCACCGCAGCCACGCCCAGTCGGCCAGCCGGTCGGGTGTGGTGAGCAGGGCCAGCTCCACCTCGCCGGGCGCGTGCAGCGCGGCGAGCTGGCCCAGGACGCCGGCGAGCACGCCCACCGCCGGCTCGCGCGGACCGGCGACGCCGAGCCCTCCGGTGGCGGCCAGCTCGACGACGACGGGCAGCCGGTCCGACGGCTCCCGGCCGCGGGAGCCGTCGGGGTCCACCCGCACCACGCGGGACTCCCCGGGGCCGGTGCCGATCCGCACGGCCAGCGCGTCGGCGTCACCCCGACGTCGCCGCCACAGGTCGGTGGACCGGCGGCGGGCCGCGGTGGCCAGGGCGGCCAGGTCGGGGGACGCGGCCTCGGCTGCGCGCTCGTCGGCGCGCAGCGCGGCCGCCAGCCGCTCCTCCGCCGCGGCGAGTTCCGCGGCGTGGGCCGCCCGGGCACGTCGTGTCGTGCGCCGGCCCGACCACCGGTCGGAGAGCCACGTGCCCACCGCCACCACCGGACTGAGCAGGGCGAAGAAGAGGAAGTGCGGAGCGTCGAGCGCCCAGGCGAGGGCCACGCCACCGACCGCCGGGAGAGCCACGGCCACCCACGCCAGCCGCCGAGGCGGTGCGGGGACGGGCGCGACCGGGAGCGCGATCTCGACGTCCTCGCGCGGCGGGTGCAGGCGCGGCTGCGGACGCAGCTGCAGCCGTCCACCGCCTCCCGGACGGACGGCGGCGCGGGCGCTGCCCGGTCCCGTCGTCCGCAGCGTGCTCGCCCCCAGCCGGAGCGGTGTCCCGGACGGCCACGGCCGCGGCTGGGCGTCGAGGGGCGCGCCGTCCAGCCGGCTGCCGTTGCTGGAGCCGAGGTCGCGGACGGTGAGGTCACCCGCGCCGACCTCGACGAGCACGTGCCGGCGGGAGACGGCGGGGTCGGTCAGCCGGACGGTGGCGTCACTGCCACGGCCGACGACGTGCCGACCGCGGTCCAGGGGCTGCGTCGTCCCGGCGTCCGGGCCGCCGACCACGTGCACTTCCAGCGCGCTGGACCCCACCGCGGCGCCCGGACGGGGGCCGGGCCGGCCGAGGCCCAGCAGCGCCCCGTGCCGCAGCGCCGGGTCGGTGAGGGCGAGGTCGGGAGCCAGCCGGGTGCTGCCCGCCCACAGCTCCGCGGACGGCAGGCGCAGCGCGGCGGCCAGCGGGGGCAGGACCGCGCCGAGCCGCTCGTCGTCGCAGGCGGAGACCGCCACGTCGAGAGCCCGGTCGGCCGTGACGAGGGTCCAGCAGCGGGTGGCGGGGGAGCGGGCGGGCACGTCCCGACCCTGGGCTGCGCGCTCCTCCGCCCGGGGCCCGCCCACGGATCTGTGGACGCCAGCCGGGGCTGTGGACCTCCGCGGTGGGCACGGGGGGCCGGGCACCTACCGTCCGCCCCGACCGGGAGGGACCCGGACCACGAGGAGGACACGTGAAGGTCGAGATCACCACCCTGGAGTCGTTGGCCGGGCAGTGCCGCGCCGAGGCCGCCGAGACCACCGCCCGGCACACCACCCTGTCGAGCAGCGTGGACGCCTCGGTGCTGGAGGGGTGGACCGACAGCCAGGCCGCCGCCCGCTTCACCGAGCTCTACGAGCAGTGGCGGCTCAGCGCGCAGGGGGTCAGCGACGCGCTCACCGGCATGGGCGGTCTGCTCAGCAGCGTGGCGGCGTCCTACCAGCAGCACGAGGCGGACATGGCGGCCCGCATCGGTGCGCTGATCTGACCGGGCCCGGATCCGGCACAGCCGGCGTGCCGGCTCAGCCCGGGGGTGCGGCCCCGGCCGGGGAGACCTCGGCCGGGCGCCCGCCCGGGACCCGGGCGCGCAGCCGGCGGGTGGCGTCGGGCAGCCGCTCCCACGGCAGGATCGACAGGATCGCGACGCAGTGCGGCAGGAAGATGATCGCCACGCTGGCGTAGACGGCCACGTGGAAGCCGAGCAGGAAGACCACCAGCGCGACCCGCGCGCGGGCCGACCGGACCAGCAGCATGAGGGGTGCGGCGAACTCCAGCGTCAGCATCGCCCACTGGGCGCCCACCAGCAGGCCGGGCGTCTCCAGGGTCCAGTCCGACAGCACGGTGCCGCGCCGCACCATGGCCCGGGCCAGCGTGGAGCCGGTGGCCCAGTCCCACCCGCCGAAGCGCATCTTGGCCCAGGCGGCCAGGAAGTAGGTGAGCATGACGGTGACGAAGACCGCCGCCATGGCCCAGCCGGCCGCCTCCGAGGAGCGCCGGTCGCGCCACCGCACGCGTCCGATGGTGGGCAGCACCGCCAGCGCGACGAGGTAGGCGATCCGGTCGTGGTCCACCTTCCCGTAGCTCATCGCGATGACCATCCACTCGGAGTAGAGGAGGAACACCGCGGTGCCCAGCAGGCGGGGCGCCCGGCCGGTGGCCGCGACCAGGGCGGTCCCGACGAGGGCCCACTGCACGACGAACACGACCGCCGGGGTGGGAGTCGGCAGGTGCAGCAGCCGGCCGATGGTCAGCGGCGCGTACCACTCGGTGGGGACGTCGGCGTGCGCCCGCACCCAGGCCGTGGTCAGGAAGACGTCGACCGGCACGAACAGGTAGGCGATGGTCCGGAACACGGCGACGCGCGCCAGCGGGACGGGCCGGAACCACCAGTCCGACCAGCCGCGGCGGCCCGTCGACGACGGCGCGGCGGCGGGCGCGCCGGCACCGGGGGAGGCGGTCGTGCTCACGGGGTGCCCTCCTGGCCGGTCGCCACGGCCTGGTCGACCAGCACGCTCTCGGTGACCTCGCCGGTGCGCCGGCCGCCGTCGAGCTCGTGCCGCCGCTGCACCACCCGCACCGCCACCAGGGGTTCGGCGTCGGGGTGGCGGTCGGCGTAGGACTCGGCGAGCAGGCTCAGCAGCTGCGGCTCCTCGACGAGGCGGGACAGCTGTCCCTCGAACTCGGCCCGGCGCAGGCCCACCTCACCACCGGAGAGCCGTACCTCGTCGCCGTCGGCGGTCACGCCCACCACGCTGGTGGAGACCACCGGGCGGTCGGGGTCGGCGCGGGTCGAGTACATCCGGAAGGGGCCGAACGGGAAGTCGGAGTCGTTGCCCCACAGCGTGCCGCCGAGCAGCAGGGCGAGCACGACGGCCGTGGCGGCGAGCCGGACCCGGCGGCCGGTGGGCGAGAGCGTCAGGACACCGGGCTCCCCGGTGTCCGGAACGGGGGGAGCCGGTACCACGGGCGCATCGTAGGATCGGCGGCCGTCCAGATGGGTCACCGACGCGTGGTGGGCAGCTGGGCCGCCGGGCGTGGTGGGCCCGTGTCCGGCGGCCGGTCCGGTGCCCCGATGTCAGCGTCGACACCGCGGAGGCAGCACGTGCAGTTCGGTCGGTATTACGAGGAGTTCGAGGTCGGTGCGGTCTACAAGCACTGGCCGGGCAAGACCGTCACCGAGTACGACGACCACCTGTTCTGCCTCATCACGATGAACCACCACCCGCTGCACCTGGACAGCCACTACGCGGCGGAGACCACCGACTTCGGCAGGAACGTCGTCGTCGGCAACTACGTCTACTCGTTGCTGCTGGGCATGAGCGTCCCGGACGTGTCGGGCAAGGCCATCGCCAACCTGGAGATCGAGTCGCTGCGGCACGTGGCGCCGACCTTCCACGGCGACACCATCTACGGCGAGACGACGGTGCTGGACAAGACCGAGTCGAGGTCCAGGGACGACCGCGGCGTCGTCCACGTCGAGACCATCGGCTACAAGCAGGACGGCACCGTGGTCTGCGTCTTCCGGCGCAAGGTCATGGTGCCCAAGCGCTCGTACGGCGAGGCCCGCGGCGGCGAGCAGCCCGGCCGCCCGGAGCCGAAGCCGCGCAGCTGACCGGCGGGGTGAGCGGCCGGGTCGCTCAGGACGGCAGCACGCCCCAGCCGCGCAGCGTCTCCAGCAGCTGCGGCGTGCAGGTCAGCCGCTCGAGGTCGTCCGCGTCGGCGAAGGTGACGTCGTCCGCGTCGTCGCCGGCCACCGGGACGGCCGCCGGGTCCAGCAGCGTGCAGGCCAGGTCCACGACGTCGAAGACGACACCGCGGCCCGGGATGCGCACGCGGCCCACCTCGGCACCGGCCCGCACCGCCAGGCCGGTCTCCTCGAGCACCTCGCGTTCGACCGCCGCGGCCACCGACTCCCCGGCCTCGACCCGGCCGCCGGGCACCGACCACAGCCCGCGCGAGGGCTCGTGGCCGCGCCGGACCAGCAGCAGCCGGCCGTGGGCGTCGAGCACCACCGCGCCGACGCAGGCGACCACGGGCAGGGCGGCGTCGGCGGCGGGAGGCACGCCTCGCACGGTACGCACGCACCGGCAGCAGCCAGCGCTTGACGAACCCGTCAGGTCACAGGACGGTGATGCCCGATGACTGCGACCACGGTCTGTCCCCGCTGTGGCGAACGCGTGGTCGTCCGCCCCGGGAACTCGGCTCAGGCCTGGTGCCACGTGCACGGTGCGGTGACGCCGCTGCACCACACGCTGCTGGTGGCGCACGACGCCATCGCCGCGGTGACCGCCGACGCCCGGGTGCCCGCGTGGGTGCCCGACCCGATGCCGCCGGGCTGGACGGTCACCGGCCTGGCGTGGGGCGGTGAGCCCGGGGCGCGGGCGATCGTCGTCGACTGCGCCGGACCGGCGCCGCTCGGCGGCTCGGCCGAGCTGGTGCTCGTCGCCGAGGAGCCGGGCACCGGCGTCGGCTGCGGGTACGCCGGGTTGCCCGGCCCCGACCCCGGCGACGTGATCTCCGGCCCCTCGTCGGCCGACGTCGAGGCCGCCGGGCAGCGCGCGCCGCTGTGGGCGGTGCCGACCTCCGACGACCGGGCCGCCTTCGTGGGGGAGGCCTACGGCGTCTGGTTGTGGTTGGTCATGTGGCCGATGTCGGCCGCGTGGCTGCTCGCCGAGCAGCTGACGCTGCTCGACCTGCGCGAGCGGCTCTACCCCGACCTGCCGCTGGGTCCGCCCAGCGAGCACCTGCTGCCCGGACCGTGACGGACCGGACCGGACCGCATCCCCGGCGGCGTGTCCCCGGTGGGGGCCCTGCGGCGTGTGTTACGCATGGGGCTCGCCGCGCGGACGACCCCGTCCGCGCGCCCACCCGACAGCCACCGCGGAGGTGACGGTGAAGAAGGTCCTCACCTGGCTGGCCCTCGCCTTCGTCGTCTTCTACGTGATCTCGGCTCCCGAGGACTCCGCCGACTTCGTCCGCACCGCCGGCCACGCCCTCGGCGACGCGGCGTCCTCGCTGGCGGAGTTCTTCGAGTCCCTCGCCTAGGCCGGCGTGGGCGGCCCGGCAACACCGCCTCCCGACGGCCGCCGGCCGCGGTGGAGCAAGGACGCCGACAAGTACCTGCTGCCGCATGAGAAGCCGCCCGTCATCGCCACCCGCCGGCACTGGGCGGTGCTCGCCGTCCCCGTGGCCAAGGCCGCCCCGGTGCTGGCCGCCGGCCTCTGGCTGCTGACGCTCGACCCGGACAACCGGCTGCCGACCACCGTCGGCTTCCTCGTGCTCGTCGGCGCACTGGTGTACCTCACGCTGCGGGTCGGCGAGTGGTGGATGCGGCACTTCATCGTCACCAACCGCCGCGTGCTGCTGACCAGCGGGATCATCGTCCGGACCGTGGCCCTGCTGCCGCTGCGCCGCATCACCGACCTGACGTACAAGGAGACGCTGTTCGGTCAGCTGCTCGGCTACGGCACGTTCCGCTTCGAGTCGGCCGGCCAGCAGCAGGCGCTGTCGGAGATCACCTACCTGCCGCGGGCCGACGTGCTCTACCGCGACGTGAGCGACCTGCTGTTCGGCGGCAACGGCGCCGACAAGGGGGACGACGAGGGCGAGGCCGAACCGTCGCCGCGCCGACCCCGCCGGCCGTCGTCCCCACCGTCGGACCGGCCCTCGTCGGACCGCCCTGCGGGGGACGTCCCCATCGACGGACGGCGGGACACCCAGCCGATCCCGCCGCTGCCGCCGCGGCGTCCCCGCTCGCCGCGGGTGGCCGGCCGCAGGATGCGGCAGGCTGGGCGCTGATGCGCATCGATCTGCACACCCACTCGTCGGTGTCCGACGGCACCGACAGTCCCGCCGAGCTGCTCGCCGCGGCGCGGAGCGCGGGCCTGGACGTCGTCGCGCTCACCGATCACGACACCACCGCGGGCTGGGCCGAGGCGGAGCGGACCCGCCCCGACGGGCTGACCGTCGTCCCGGGGATGGAGCTGTCCTGCCGCTGGTTCCCGGCGCAGGCGCCGCCGATCAGCGTGCACCTGCTGGCCTACCTGTTCGACCCCGAGCACCCGGGCCTGGCCGCGGAGCGGGCGCGGCTGCGCGAGGAGCGGCTCGGTCGCGGTGAGCGGATCGTCGCCGGGCTCGCCGAGGCCGGGCACCCGGTCGTCTGGGACGAGATCGTCGAGCGCGCCGGCGGCGGGGTGGTGGGGCGGCCGCACGTGGCCCGCGCCCTGGTGGAGGCGGGCGTCGTCGACTCGGTCGAGCAGGCCTTCGCCACGCTGCTGCACCACCGCAGCCCCTTCTACGTCGCCAAGGCCGACACCGACGTGCTCGCCGGCATCGCGCTGGTGCGCGCCGCCGGCGGGGTCCCGGTGTTCGCCCACGGCCTGGCCACCCGGCGCGGCCGGGTGGTCGGCGACGAGGCGATCGCGGCGATGGCCGAGGCCGGGCTGCTCGGCCTGGAGGTCGACCACCCCGACCACGACCCGGACGAGCGCGCCCACATGCGGGGGCTGGCCGGTGAGCTCGGGCTGCTGGTCACCGGCTCCAGCGACTACCACGGCAGCAACAAGACGACGCCGATCGCCGCCTGCACCACCGCGCCGGACCAGTACGAGGCCCTGCTGGCCGCCGCGACGGGCGGCACGCCGTTCCCGGGGACCACCGGGACCCCCGGTTAGCGTGACCGGCATGGGAGGCGCACAGCTGGAGATGCCCGGCATGCCGCGGCGGCTGTTCCCGGCGACGCCGAGCAAGCTCGCCGCCTTCAGCGACTGCCCGCGCCGCTACCGGCACGCCTACGTCGACCGGCCCACTCCGGCCAGGGGTCCCGCGTGGGCGCACAACAGCGTCGGCTCGGCGGTGCACGCCGCGCTGCGCTCGTGGTGGGAGCTGCCGCTGCCCAGGCGCACGCCGGCCGCCGCGCGCCAGCTGCTGTACGGGGTCTGGTCGACCGCGGGCTTCCGCGACGCCGAGCAGTCCGACCGGTGGCGCGCCCGGGCCGCGGGCTGGCTGACCGACTACGTGGGCGACCTCGACCCCGCCGACGAGCCGGTCGGCACCGAGCGGCAGGTGGCCGCCACCACCGAGCGGCTGGCGCTGTCCGGCCGGGTCGACCGGATCGACCAGCGGGGCGACGAGCTGGTCGTCGTCGACTACAAGACCGGCCGCTCGGTGTGCACCGACGACGAGGCCCGCGGGTCACCCGCGCTGGCGGCGTACGTGCTGGGCGTGCGACGCACCCTGCGCCGGCCGTGCAGCCGGGTCGAGCTGCACCACCTGCCGTCGGGCACGGTGGCCGCCTTCGAGCACACCGACCGGTCGCTGGCCAACCACGTCCGCCGGGCGGAGGACGTCGCCGGCGACATCGCCGCCGCGACCGCGGCCCTCGACGACGGGGAGGACCCGGACGTCGCGTTCCCCGCGGTCCCCGGCCGGCAGTGCGGCTGGTGCGACTTCCGGCCCAGCTGCGCGGTCGGCCGGGCGGCCACCCCGTCGCGGGAGACGTGGAGCTTCCTCGCCGAGGAGGAGGTCGTGCAGGCGCCTCCGGCCTGAGGAAGGACCCCGTCCTCCTCACCGCTCGCGAGCTCGCGGCGAGCCTCTGGACGGGGCCGGGGGACCCTGCGAGGGAGGCCGGGTCCTTCAGGCGGTGAGCGGCTCGGCGGACGCGACGCGCTCCCGGGCCGCCCGCACGATGGGCGACTCCCGGACCTGCGCCGGCACCGCCAGCGCCGTGCGACGGAACGCCCGCACGGCGGCGGTCGCGGCCGTGTCGGTCAGGCCGTAGCCCGGCAGCCCGTACAGCCGGCGCGCCCACCGGGGCAGCGTCGCGGCACTGATGGCGGCCAGGGTGCTCCACGCGGGCCGTGCGGGCGTCAGCAGCTGCACCCACCCCGGCATCGGGGGCACCAGGACGAACAGCGAGGCGTTCCGCGCCGCCGGGGTGACCGCCAGCTGGGGGCGCGTGCGCTGCAGGTAGGCGTCGAGCTCGGCCACGTCGGCCGGCACGTCGTCGGGGTCGCAGCCGATGAGCACCGCGGCGGTCACCTGCTCGGCGACGTAGCGGTCGGCGTCCTCGTCGGTCAGCGGCACCCCGGCGCGGCGGGCGACCGACAGCAGCGAGTCGACCTCGCAGCAGTGCACCCACAGCAGCAGGTCGGGGTCGTCGACGGCGTAGCTGCGGCCGGTGGTCTCCTCGACCGCCGTGTTGCCGCGGTGCATGCCACGCACCCGGCGCACCGAGCGCAGCGCGTCCCGGCGGGTGCCGAAGGTCAGCGTGGCCACGTACTCGGCCGTGCGGGTCAGCCGCGCCCAGGGGTCCTCGGCGAAGGCGGTGGAGAACCGGGCGACGCCGTCCATCGCCACCGGGTGCAGGGCCTGCAGCAGCAGCGCCCGGATGCCGCCGATGGAGAAGGCCGGGTCGGCGTGGATGCGCCAGCTGACGCTGTCGGGGCCGAAGAAGCCGAGCCGGTCCTCCTCAGCGGTGAAGTCGCGGATGGACGGCGTCCGGTTCACCGCAGCGCCCCGGCGTCCTCGGCGGAGCGGCCGGCGGCGGGAACCGAGGCCCAGAAGGCCAGCAGGACCTCCACCGTGCGGGCCGGGTTCTCGATGGCGGGGGAGTGGATCGCCCCCGGGACGACCTCGTGCCGGGCGCCGAGCCGGCGGGCCATGTCCTCCTGGACGGCCGGTGTCCACGCGTCGTCCGCCGCTCCGTGCGCCACCAGCACCGGGACGCCCGTGGCCGCGAGCTCGGCGACCCGGTCGGGCTCGCGGGTCATCGCGTCGGCCATGCCCCGCAGGCCCGCCGCGCTGTTGGCGAGGAACCGCCGGGACAGGAACGCGCGGGTCGGCTCGGGTACCTGCTGCGCCTTCGGGTCGGTCATCGCCAGCTGCTCGAGCGTCTCGTGCACCAGCGGCACGCCACCGGCGTCCAGCAGCGGGGTCAGGTGCTCGAGCAGCTCCGCCCGGGCGCCGCCGAGCCGGGACGGGCCGGAGCCGAGCAGGGTGAGGCTGGTGAACGCCGCCGGCTCGGCCAGGACGGCGGCCCGGCTGACCAGCCCGCCGAAGGAGTGCCCGAGCAGGTGCAGCGTGCCGGCGCCCTCGGCGCGCAGCTGCCGGGCGACGGCGACCAGGTCCTCGCCCAGCTCGGCGACCGAGTAGCGGGCCGGGTCGTCGGGGCCGGGTGACTCGAACTGGCCGCGCTGGTCGATCGCGACGACCCGGTGGCCGGCGGCGCACAGCGGACGCAGCAGCGGCGCGAAGTCCTCCTTGCTGCCGGTGAAGCCCGGGACGAGCAGGACGGTGCCGCGCTCGCCGTCGCCCCCGGTGTCCAGCGCCGCCAGCGGACCGGCGCCGCCGTCGAACGTGCGGTGCCGGGCGTCGTGGTCGGCGAGCTGGCGGAGGTCGTCGGG
>DASQXT010000565.1:0-11752 GCA_035639575.1 Geodermatophilus sp. | reverse complement strand
ACCTGGTGTTCAACTCGAACTCCATCCTGCGCGGCATCGTCGAGGTCTACTCGGCCGACGACGCGAAGGAGAAGTTCGTGCGGGACTTCGCCGCGGCGTGGGTCAAGGTCATGGAGCTCGACCGCTTCGACCTGCGGTAGGCACCGCCCGTCCGGACGCCCCGGCCCGCACCCCGCGGACCGGGGCATCCGCACGTCCAGCGGTCAGGCGCCCACGGGCTGGGCGGTGCGGCCGTGGTCGGCGAGCAGGGCGTCACCGGGTCGACGCCGTCCTCGACGACCTCGCGGTACAGCCCACCGGTGGTTGCACAGGCGCGCCCGAACGCGCAACGGTGGCTTGCCACCGTCCGAGGGACCGCAACAGGAGGCGCCATGTCCAACATGATCAGCATCCGTCGCCAGAGGACCGGCTCCACCGCCACGGCGGCGAGCGTGACCGGTGCGATGGCTGTCGGCGCCCGCATCCTCGGGCCGTCGGCGATGGGGCCTCTCGCTCTGGCCGTCACCGCCGTCGGCGCGATGGCCGTCGGCCGGCTCGCGATCGCTGACGCCGTGATCCGGAGACTGCGGGCCGGGGAGATCGAGATCGGCTCGCTGAAGGTGCGCGAGCTCGAGGTGGCCGGCCAGCGCTGGACCGGCTCCACCATCTCGTCGACCACGGGGGCCGACCAGCAGCCGTAGTTGCTCGAAGACGTCACCGGAGAGACCCTCGGGCTCCGGCTGCCCGAGCGGAGCAGACGCAGGGGACGGCGCACGTCGTCGCCGGCGTCTGCTGCGCCGCCGCGACCGGTCGGTGACGAGCTGTGGACGCCGGTCGGCCGCCGACCCGGTCAGCTCCGCGTCGGGTCATGTGGCCGATGCGGGGAGGTCGAGGTCACGACGACCCTGGTGCGACGGCGCCGGTCTCCGCGGGCGCAGACGGGAGTCCGACGTGGCGGGGGAACGAGACGATGCGGCCGACCCGATCCTGCCCGTGGTGCCTCCCACCGCCCCCGGTGAGGGCGAGGTCGACTACCGCTGGTCACTCGCCAACGAGCGCACCTTCCTGGCCTGGATCCGCACGTCGCTGTCCCTCATCGCCGCCGCGGTGGCCGTCGTCCAGCTGATCCCGCCCTTCCCTCGCACCGACGTCCGTCGGGCGCTCGGCGCCTTCCTCGCGACCCTCGCGGTCGGGACCGCGTCGCTGGCCTACTCCCGCTGGGCGGCGACCGAGAAGGCGATGCGCGAGCGGGAGGCTCGACCGGCGGGGCGCAGCCTGCTGCTGCTCACGACAGCCCTGATCGTCCTGGCGGCGGTCGTCTTCGCACTCGTGCTGGGGACGCGGTGACGACCGACCGGGACACCGCTCACGCCCGCACCCGTCTGGGCTGGCAACGGACGGCGCTGGGGCTGGTGGTCCTCGGCCTCCTGCTGCTCCGGCAGGGCTGGTCACGGGAGTCGTGGTCCGTCTGGATCGCCGGAGTGCTGGCCATCACCTGCGCCGTGGCCTGCGCGCGGTCGGCCGTACCACCGCGGCGGCCCACCGCACACGGCCCCAGCAGACCTCTGCTGCTCACCGCTGGTGTGCTCGTCGTCTGTGGACTGGCCTCCGCGGGCGTCCTCACCGACTGACCGGGCCTCCGCAGCCGGCGAGCAGGACGGCGACGGTGCCGCGGCCGTGAGGGCCCGTCTCACCGGGAGCGCCCCGCCTCGGCGACGAGCTGCTCGAGCAGGCCGCGCAGTCTGTCCAGGGTGGCCTGCTCGGAGCCCACCTCGTAGCGGTCGGCGAGCACGGCGGGGTCCTGGTAGGCCAGCCGCGTCGCGCCGTCCTGGGACCACACCAGCATCCGCAACGGCAGGTCCACCCCGGATCGGGGATCGGCCTGCATGAGCGCCGTTCCGACCGCCGGGTTGCCGAACACCAGCAGGACCTCGTCGGGCAGGTCGAGGCCGGCGGCCCGCGCGCCGGCCGCGTGGTCGATGGTCGCGAAGACCTCGACCCCGCGGTCGCGCAGGCCCGCGGTCAGCCGATCGACGACGGACGCGACGTCCCCGGGGACCTCGGACACCTGCAGCTGGTCGGACACCTGTCCTCCCTCCGGTGGCGTCGTGGCCGGCGCCTCGGCCCACGCTGTCCCGACGGCCGGAACGCGGCATCCGCCATCCGACCACTGTCCGAGACGTCGACGTGCGACCGACCGGAAGCCGCAGCGGCCTCCGAGCCCGACCCCCGGAGAGCCGAGCCGCTCGCGGCGGATCACCCGACGGCGTGGAGCGCGGTGAGGATCACGTCGGTCACCGCCTGCGGCTGGGAGATCATGACGACGTGCGAGCCGTCGAGCTCGGTGATCTGAGCGCCCGCACGCTCGGCGTTGGCCCGCACGACATCGGCGCCGGCCGCCTTGTCCCCGGTGCCGACGACCGCCCAGGAGGGCAGCGTCTTCCAGGCCGGCTCGCCGTTCGGCTCGGCGAAGGCGGCAGCGGCGACCGGCCGTTGCGTGGCGGCCATGACGGCGGTCTGCTCGGGTGGCAGGTCCGCGGCGAACGCCGCCCGGAAGGCGGCCGGGTCGATGAAGAGCTCGGTCGCCGTCTCGTCGCCCTGCCCCGTCGGGTACTGCTTCTCGACGAGTGCTGAGCCGAGCAGGCTGTCCTCGGACCTGCTGGCGATGTCGTTGAGGCTCTCCCCCTCCTCCGGCGCGTAGCCGGAGACGTAGACCAGGCCGACGACGTTCGGGGTCATGGTGGCGGCGTTGCTGATGACCGCTCCGCCGTAGGAGTGGCCGACCAGCAGGACCGGTCCGTCGATCTGGTTCACGACGCTGGCGACGTAGGCCGCATCGGAGGCGATGCCGCGCAGCGGGATGGCCGGGGCGACGACCGGGTGGCCCTCGCGCTGCAGCAGTTCGACGACCCCGTTCCAGCTCGAGGCGTCGGCGAAGGCGCCGTGCACCAGCACCACCGTGGGGACCTGGCCGGGTGACCTGACCGGGTGTGCGGCTGCGCTGACGGAGGTGGCTCCGACCAGGACCAGCGCCGCAGCCAGGACCGCGAGCGGGCGGCCTCGGCGAGCGACGGGGAGAGGTGGGCGGAACGGTGCGACTGACATGGTTGCTCCTCGCGGACGTGCACGAACTGACGCTGCAGCCGCTGTGCCGGTGCGGGTTCCGGACCGGTGCCGGCTGGGGGCGTGCCCACCGGTCAGGCGCGCTGGGGACGGTCGGCGGATGCAGGGAGGCGGTGGGCGACGGGCTCGCTGAGCCTCCGCAGCGGCGCCACGGCCACACATCGGTCAAACGGCGGTCAGCTCTTCAAGAAGGCCAGCAGGTCGGCGTTGAACTCCTGCTCGTGGGCGCCGGTGAGCCCGTGCGGGGCGCCGGGGTAGACCTTCAGGGTCGCGTTCGGCACGAGCTTGATCGACTTCTCGGCCGCGGCGACGATGGGCACGATCTGGTCGTCGTCGCCGTGGGCGATCAGCGTGGGGACGCCGATGGCCTTCAGGTCCTCGGTCAGGTCGGTCTCGGAGAAGGCCTTGACGCAGTCGTAGGCGCTCTTGATGCCCACCGTCATCGACTGCAGCCAGAACTCGTCCCGCTTGCCCTGCGAGACCGTCGACCCGGGACGGTTGGCGCCGTAGAAGGCCGCCGACAGGTCCTCGTAGTACTGCGACCGGTCCGTGGCGACACCCTCGCGGATCGCGTCGAACGCCGAGATCGGCAGCCCCTCGGGGTTGGCGTCGGTCCGGAGCATGAGTGGGGGGATGGCGCTCAGCAGCACCGCCTTCGCCACCCGGTCGGTGCCGTGCCGCCCCATGTACCGGGTGACCTCTCCTCCGCCGGTGGAGTGCCCGACGAGGACGACGTCCCGCAGGTCGAGGTGCTCGATGAGCCCGGCCAGGTCATCGGCGTAGGTGGTCAGGTCGTTGCCCTCCCACGGCTGCGAGGAGCGGCCACCACCGCGCCGGTCGTGGGCGATCGCCCGGTACCCGGCGTCGGCCACGAGCTTGAGCTGCGGATCCCACGCATCCGAGGTCAACGGCCAGCCGTGGCTGAACACGACGGGCTGCCCGCTCCCCCAGTCCTTGTAGAAGATGTCCACCCCGTCCGCGGTGGTGTAGACGCCCATGCCGGCTCCCGGTGCGTGTGGGTGTTCACGATGACCCCACCGGGCGGGCCGCCCGGTGGGGTCCGACCCTCGCCCCGGACCCTCATCACTCGCATCGGCCGAGTGACTCTGCTCCGCGGTCGGTCGTCGGCTGGGGAGCACTCGAGACGTCGCCCGCGTCCCCCGGCTCGTCGTCCCACGGGCTCCTCGAGGGCACGTGTGGCTGCTGCGGTCCGGACAGGGGCGTCGTTCACCCGAGGAGCGTGACGAGCGGCTGTCCGACCTCGACCAGGTACGTGGACAGCATCTGCCCCGTCCCCGGGCCCAGGTCCCGGGCGTTGTGGGGCGTCCCCGGCGGGATGAGGAACCCCTCCCCGGCGTGGAGCGTGCGCGGCGGCCGGCCCTCGACGAGCACCTCGACCGTCCCGGCGGCGATGTACCCCACCTCCTCCCCCGGGTGCGTGTGCCAGCCGGACTCCACGCCGACCGGGATCTCGGTCAGGACCTGCACGATCTCCCGTCCGGGGACGGAGAAGAGGCTCCGCTGGACCTCGGTGCGCTCCAGCCTGCCGGCGAACGCGTCCGGGAACTGCTGTGGAGTGGGAGCGGCATCCGGGACCACGGTCGCACCTCCGGGGTGAGGGTGGCGTCCTCGTCCGAGTCTGGCCGGCGCACCGGGCGCCGCATCGGCCATCTGACCGCCCTCCGCGACGGGCGAGGTCGGAGCGGATCGACAGTCATCTGGCCGATGAACACGACCGACGGAGCCGGGAGGTTCACAGGCGGCTCGGCCCGACCGGGCCCCGGCCTCACGACGGGAGACCTCGGGAACGTGAAGCAGACCATCGTCCTCGTCCACGGCGCCTATGCCGAGTCCTCGAGCTGGAACAGCGTCATACGCCCCCTGGCCGCCGAGGGACACCGGGTCATCGCCTGGGCCAACCCGCTGCGCAGCGTCGCCGGTGACGCTGCGGCGCTCAGCGACCTGGTACGCAGCATCGAGGGACCCGTGCTCCTGGTGGGGCACTCCTACGGCGGCTCGGTCATGACCAACGTGGCCGCGGATGCCGGGGACGTCGTGGGGCTCGTGTTCGTGGCCGCGTTCGCGCTGGAGCCCGGGGAGAGCTCTGCGGACGCCTCCTCCCTGGTCCCCGGCAGCACCCTGGGCGAGACGCTGGTGCGCGTGCCGCTGGCCGACGGCGGCGCCGACACGTACATCGCACCGGACCGCTACCACCAGCAGTTCTGCGCCGACCTGCCCCGGGAGGAGGCGGTGCTGATGTCGGTCACCCAGCGTCCGATCACCGAGGCCGCGCTGGGTGAACCGTCAGGCGACCGGCCGCTGTGGCGTGGGCTGCCCAGCTGGTTCCTGTTCGGGGAGCTCGACCACAACATCCCCGCCGGCGCGCACCGCCGCATGGCCGTGCGGGCGGGGGCGCGGCGCATGCTGGAGATCCCCGGCGCCTCCCACGTGGTCGGGATGTCCCACCACGGCGAGGCGACCCGGTTGGTGCTGGAGGCCGCCGAGGCGACGGCGTCGGTCTCCGCATGACCCGACGTCCGCCGCGACACCATGGCAGGGACTCCGACGCTGCCCTGGGACCCGCCGTCCGGCGAGACGTCCCGCGCGTGCCCGCGTCCGAGCACTGGCCGGCCCTGCCCTACGAGCAGTGGCGGGCGACCCTCGACACCCTGCACGCGCACACGCAGGTCCTGGGCAAGCTCTCCGCCGCGCTCGCGCCGCCGGAACCGCAGCTGCAGCACGCCGCCCTGCGCCTGACCGCCAGGGGCTGGGAGACACTGCCACTGCCCGCACCGGACGGATCCGGGACCCTGGTCGTCGTCCTGGACCTCCACGCGCACGAGGCGGGCGTGGAGCACAGCGGCGGACGCCGGCACCGGATCGGCCTCGGGCCCTCCCGCTCCGTGGGCGAGGTGACGCGCGAGGTCCTCGCCGCGGTCCGCGATGTGGCGGGACCGGTGACGATCGACCCCCGTCCGCAGGAGACGTCGTGGTCGACTCCTCTGGACGAGGACGAGGAGCACGCCACGTACGACCCGGACCACGTCGGCTCGTACTTCGCGGCGGCGGTCCGCGCCTCCCTCGCCCTCGCCGAGGTCCGTGCTCCCTACCGGGGCCGCTCCACGCCGGTCAACGCCTGGTGGGGGTCGTTCGACCTCGCCGTGAACCTCTTCTCGGGACAGCCCGCGGACCCGCCGTCCGAGGACTTCATCATGCGGAACGCGATGGACGCGCAGGAGGTCGCCGTCGGGTGGTGGCCCGGGGACGAGCGCTATCCACGGGCCGCCTTCTACGGCTACGCGCACCCGGCGCCCCGGGGCTACCAGGACGCCCGGCTCGAGCCGCCCCAGGCTCGGTGGGAACCAGCGCTGGGCGAGTTCGTCCTCGACTGGGAGGACGTCCGCGGGAACGAGGACCCGCACCGGGCGGCGGTCTCCTTCGCCCGGTCGGTCATCCGCCTCTCCTGCTCCGCGTGTGACTGGGAGCCGGCCCTCGCCGCGAGCGTCGACGGCGTCCCGCCGCCCGTCACCTGACGCCCCCTGGAGGGAGCGAATGGCACGCGTGAGCACCATCGGCACCGGCACCACGGGCTCGGCCCTGCGCCGCGCTCGCGAGCTGGAGGTGCTCGGCTTCCTGCAGATCACCTCGGCTGCCGCCCGGAGGATCGCGTGGACGGGCGGGTTCACCGTCTCCTGACGAGGTCGCCGAACGGCTTCGAGGTGCTCGATGCCGCACGGGCCAGCGCGGCCACCGGCCAGGTCGTCGAACCCGGTGGGACCGGCCGGGCGAGCTGACGGCGCCGCAGCGTGGGGGCTCGCCCGTCGTGGACGGCGTCCCGGATCGGGACGAGTACGGCCGCCCGCGCTGCAGCCAGGGGTGCGCTGTTCCTGCGATCCTCGTCCCCGAGCGTCCTCCCCGGCCTGCCCGAGCCGCCGGGACGGACGGACATCGGCCGATCGGCTCGCCCCGTGCGGCATCGGCCAGACGGCGCGGAGGTGGGGAGCGCATGACGACCTCGGAGGAACGACGGGCGCCGGCGTGTGTCCTCGTCATCTTCGGCGCATCAGGTGACCTGACCGCGCGCAAGCTCCTCCCTGCCCTCGAACGGCTGGCGGCCTACGGCGCACTGCCACCGGAGGTCGCCCTGGTCGGGGTGGCGCGCACCGTGATGACCGATGAGGAGTTCGGCGGCTACTGCCGCGAGAAGGTCCCCGGGACCGACAACCCGGCGTGGGCGGACCTGGTCTCCCGCGCCCGGTACGTGCACGGCGGCTACGACGACCCGGCCACCTACTCCCGCTTGGCCGAGGTGCTGGGCGAGTGCGACCGCGCGCACGGGACGGCCGCCAACCGCGTCTACTACCTCGCCACCCCGCCCCGGCTGTTCGGGCCGATCGCGCTGAGCCTCGGCAAGGCCGGCCTGGGCACGCCGGCCGATGACGCGTTCGTCCGCGCAGTCATCGAGAAGCCGTTCGGGTGGGACGAGGACAGCGCCCGGGAGCTGTACGCGGACCTCACCTCGGCCTTCACCGAGGAGCAGATCTTCCGCATCGACCACTACCTGGCCAAGGAGACCGTGCAGAACCTGCTGGCCCTGCGGTTCGCCAACTCCATCTTCGAGCCGATCTGGAACCGGACCTGGGTGGACAACGTGCAGATCACCGTCGCCGAGACCCTGGGCGTCGGCGAACGCGGCGGGTTCTACGAGACGACCGGCGCGATGCGCGACATCGTGCAGAACCACGTCCTGCAGGTGCTCTCCCTCTTCCTCATGGAACCCCCCACCTCCTTCCACGCCGAGGGGATCCGGGACGAGAAGGTGAAGCTGCTGCGCGCCATCCGTCCCCTCGACGAGGAACGCGACATCGCCGCCAACGCCGTGCGCGGCCAGTACACCCGCGGGGGCACCCGCGAGGACCTCATGCCCGGCTACCGGGAGGAACCCGGCGTCGACCCGCTCAGCTCGACCGAGACCTTCGTCGCGATGCGCCTGGACATCGACAACTGGCGGTGGACCGGCGTCCCGGTGTACGTGCGCACGGGCAAGCGGCTGCCCGCCCGCGTCACCGAGGTCGCCATGCAGTTCCAGCGGCCCCCGCAGCTGCCCCTGTTCCCCAGCACCGCGCCCGACCTGGAGCCGGACACGCTCGTCGTCCGGGTCCAACCGGACGAGGGCCTGAGCCTCCGCTTCGGCGCGAAGGTCCCCGGGCACGCCTTCCGGGTGCAGAAGGCGTCGATGGACTTCTCGTACCAGAGCTTCCAGGAGCAGTCGCCGGATGCCTACGAGCGGGTCATCCTCGATGCGCTCATCGGCGACCCCACCCTGTTCATCCGGGCCGACGAGGTGGGCCGGTCCTGGCGCATCGTCGACCCGGTGCTGCAGTACTGGGCTGCCGACCCCCGTCCCATCCCGCTGTACCAGGCGGCCACCTGGGGTCCGCCCGAGGCGACCGCGCTCATCACCCGCGACGGCCGGAGCTGGCGTCACTCGACCTGACCGCGGACGTCGTCGGCCGTCGCCGACTACTGGGCGCGGTCCGTTGGCCGTACGTTGGTCGCGTCGTCGCGGAGCGGGGATCCCCGTCCGGGCGACGTGCTCGACACGAGCGGAGAGGGGAACCGGATGGCGACCGACCGGCCCGACCCGGGCGAGTTCCTCGAGCTGGCGCAGCGGATGCTGCGCGAGCTGTTCGGCGGTCCACGGAACGCCGACGACCCGTGGGCGGAGGCGACGCGCCGTCCGGGCGAGCGCGCCGAGATCTCCCCGGGCGACCGCGAGCCCAGCGTCGAGCGGCAGCGCGAGAACCTCTCGTTCGCGCTCGCCACGCGCGCCGTCGAGGCGCTCGAGGACCTGGCGCTCAACGTCGCGGCGATCCGCCAGCGCCTCGAGCGCACGGACAGCCACGCCGCGGGCGCTCGCTCGGAGAGCCAGGAGCGAGGCCCCGACGGAGCCGACGCCACCGGGCAGTGACCCCGCGGCGCGCCACGGCTCGGTGACCGGCGGCTCCTCGCCCGGACCGGAGACTTCACCGGGCGGGGCTCGAGCTCCCCGCCCGTGACACACGGGTCCGGGTGGATCCGGTTTCCGTCCGCGGCGGGACAGTGCCTAGCGTCGGGGTGCCCACCCACCGCAGCGTCCCCGGGGATCCCATCGGACATGAGCACCTCGCCACGGACCACCACCGCCGATGGCCGCACCCTCGCCCTGCGCCGCTGGTCCACGCCCGGGAGGGGCGCGGCGGTCGGCATGGTGCTCGGCGGCATCCTCTCGGTGCAGTTCGGCGGGGCGCTGGCCGCGACGATGTTCGACCGGGCCGGCCCGGCCGGCATGGTGACCCTGCGGCTGTGCGGCGCCGCGCTCGTGCTGCTGATCCTCGTCCGCCCCCGCTGGTCCGGCCGCTCGCGCACCGACTGGGCGGTGATCGCGGCCTTCGGGCTCTCGCTGGCCGCGATGAACGGGCTGTTCTACGAGGCCCTCGCGCGGCTGCCGATCGGCGCGGCGGTCACCGTGGAGTTCCTCGGGCCGCTGGGCCTGGCCGCGGTGCTGTCCCGCCGGCTGCAGCACCTCGGCTGGGTGCTGATGGCAGCCACCGGCGTGTTCCTGCTCGGGTACGGATCGCTGACCGGGCTGGACCCGGCCGGGGTGGTCTTCGCCCTCGGCGCGGGCGCCTGCTGGGCGGGCTACATCCTGCTCTCGGCCGAGACCGGGCGCCGCACCACCGGGCTGGACGGGCTGGCCCTGGCCAGCGGAGCAGCCGCCCTCATGGTGCTGCCGGTCGGGCTCACCTCGGCCGGATCGGCGCTGGTGGCGCCCGACGTGCTGCTGGTCGGGTTGCTGGTGGCCCTGCTGTCGTCGGTGGTGCCCTACGCCCTCGAGCTGACCGCCCTGCGCGCCCTCGCCAGCCGGGTGTTCGGCGTGCTGATGAGCGTGGAGCCGGCCGCGGCGGCCCTGGCCGGGCTGATCGTGCTCGGCCAGGTGCTCACCCCCGTGCAGCTGCTCGCGGTCGCGCTGGTGGTCGTCGCGAGTGTCGGGGCCGCCCGCTCCCCCACCCGGGCTCCCCTGCCTGCCGACGGACCCCGTCGGCTGCGACGCCGCCGGACGAGGTCGCGCGCAGCACCGGATCGACGAGGGAAGCCGTGACGAGCGGTCGGCGTGGGCCCCGGGACCGGGCGGGCCACCTCCCGGCGGATCAGCCCCGGAACGGGATGCGCTCCTCCGCGGCGTCCCAGGCGGCGCCCGAGCCGGGCGTCGGCAGGTACAGCTGGGCGTCCTGGGTGTTGCGCAGCAGCGCACGCAGCTCGGGCAGCCCGCCGGAGAGGACGCCGAGGCCCCGGGCCTGGACCAGCACGTTGCCCAGCGCGGCGGCCTCGACCGGCCCGGCCAGGACCGGCAGCCCGCAGGCGTCGGCGGTGAGCTGGCACAGCAGGGTGTTGCGCGCTCCCCCGCCGACCAGGTGCACGACCTCCACCCCGCGGCCGGAGAGCTCCACCGCCCGGCGGACCGTGCGGCGGTAGGCCAGCGCGAGGCTGTCGAGGATGCAGCGGACCGTCGCAGGCACGCTCTGCGGCGGGGTCTGCCCGCTCTCGGTGCAGGCCTGGGCGATCCGCGCCGGCATGTCACCGGGCGGCAGGAAGCGCGGGTCGTCGGGGTCGACGAGCGCGGTGAAGGCCGGCACCCCGGCCGCGGCGGCGAGCAGGTCGGGCAGGTCGGCCGGCAGCCCGTGCGCCGCCCACGTCCGCTGCGACTCCTGCAGCAGCCACAGCCCCATGACGTTGCGCAGGTAGCGCACCGTGCCGTCGACGCCGAGCTCGTTGGTGAACCCCGCGGCCCGGCTGGCCTCGGTGAGCACCGGCTTCTCCAGCTCCACGCCGACCAGCGACCAGGTGCCGCAGGAGACGTAGGCGAACTCGTCGGTCGCCGCCGGGACGCCGACGACGGCCGAGGCGGTGTCGTGCGACCCGACGGCGACCACCGGCACCGGCCCGGTCAGCCCGGTCTCGGCCAGGACGTCGTCGCGCAGCTCGCCCAGTCGCTCGCCGGGCTGCCGCAGCGGGGGGAACAGGTCGCGGTCGAACCCGAGCCGGTCGACCAGCTCCCACGACCACTGCCGGGTCGTCGCGTCCAGCAGCCCGGTGGTGGAGGCGTTGGTGACCTCGGCCCCGACCGCACCGGTGAGCCAGTAGGCCAGCAGGTCGGGGACGAGCAGCGCCGTCCGGGCCGCGGCGAACCGCGCCGTCCCGCGGGCCGCGGCCAGCTGGAAGACCGTGTTGAACGGCAGGTGCTGCAGGCCGCCGACCCGGTACAGCTCCTCGGGCGGGACGACGGCGTGCACCGCCGCCACCGCGGTCTGGTGCCGGGCGTCGCGGTAGTGCACCGGGTCGCCCAGCAGCGCGCCGTCGGCGTCCAGCAGGCCGTGGTCGACCGCCCAGCTGTCGATCCCGACCCCGTCGACCCGTCCGGCCTCGCGGCCGACGGCGCGCAACCCGTCGAGGACGCCGGCGTGGAGGGCGAGGACGTCCCAGTACAGCGTGCCGCCGGCCCGGACCGGCCGGTTGGGGAACCGGTGCACCTCCTGCAGGTCCAGCCGATCCGGAGCGACCCGCGCGGCCATCACCCGGCCGCTCGAGGCGCCCAGGTCGACGGCCGCGA
>DASQXT010000564.1:0-2339 GCA_035639575.1 Geodermatophilus sp. | reverse complement strand
GCAGAAGGAGCACCCGTGGCAGACATGCAAGCAGTCACCGACGCCGACTTCGACACCTCGGTGCTGAAGTCCGACAAGCCCGTCCTCGTCGACTTCTGGGCCGAGTGGTGCGGGCCGTGCAAGATGGTCGCCCCCGTCCTCGAGGAGATCGCCTCCGAGCACGGCGACAAGCTGACGATCGCCAAGCTCAACATCGACGCGAACCCGCAGATCGCCCGCGACTACCAGGTCATGTCGATCCCGACCATGACGGTGTTCGAGGGCGGCAAGCCGGTGAAGAGCATCATCGGCGCCAAGCCGAAGGGCGCGATCCTCTCGGACCTCGCCGACTACCTGTGAGGACCTCTCCGTCCCGCCACTCGCACGCCCGTAGCGGGACCCTGCAGGAGGCCGCCCGTCCTCCCCACCCTCCCCAGGCTCAGGGCGGGACCCGGGACGGGTTCGCTTCGAGGGCCTCCTCCGCCGGCCGGCGGGGGAGGCCCTCGCGCGTGCCGGGGCCCCGGCGGGCCGGCCGGGTGCCCGGGGACCACAATCGACCCACGATGGCATCCGACAGCAGCATGCAGCCCCTGGGGCCGGGGGACCGTGGCCCCGCCGTGGCCGACGTGCACGCCGCCCTGCGCGCCCTCACCCTGCTGCCCGCGGGGGGTACCGCGGAGGAGGCGTCGCTGGACCAGGCGGTCTACGACGCGGCCACCGAGCTCGCCGTCCGCCACTTCCAGCAGGTGCGCGGCCTGTCCGTCGACGGCCGCGTCGGCGAGGAGACCTACCGTGCCCTGTCCGAGGCCCGCTGGTCCCTCGGCGACCGGCTGCTGCACCACGACCCGGTCCGCCCCATGCGCGGGGACGACGTCACGAACCTGCAGGACCGGCTGCACGAGCTCGGTTACGACGCCGGCCCGGTGGACGGCGTGTTCGGCCCGGAGACCGAGAGGGGGCTGCGGACCTTCCAGCGCGACTACGGCCTGACCTCCGACGGCACCTGCGGACCGGCCACCCTGCGGGCCCTGCGCCAGCTCGGCCGCAAGGTCATCGGCGGGCGACCCCAGCTGCTGCGGCAGAGCGCCAGCTTCGTGGAGAGCGGCCCGCACCTCATCGGACGGCGGATCGTCGTCGACCCCGGCCACGGCGGCACCGACACCGGTTTCACGGCCGGGGAGACCACCGAGGCCGACCTGGTGCTCGACCTGGCCTCGCGCATCGAGGGCCGGCTCGCCGCCGCCGGCGCCACCGTCTACCTGACCCGCGGCCGCGACCAGGACCCGTCCCCGGCCGAGCGGACGGCGTTCGCCAACGACGCGCACGCCGACCTGTTCCTCTCGCTGCACACCGACGCGCACAGCTCCGAGCACGCCCGCGGGGTGTCCAGCTACTACTACGGCACCGGCTCGGGAGCCTCCTCGACCGTGGGCGAGCAGTTCGCCAACCTGGTGCGTCGCGAGGTCGTCGCCCGCACCGGCCTGCTCGACCTCGGCTCGCACCCCAAGACCTGGGACCTGCTGCGGATGAGCCGCATGCCCGCCGTCCGGATCGACGTCGGCTACCTCTCCCACCCGGTCGACCGGCTGCTGCTGCTCGACGCCCGGCTGCGCAGCACCGTGGCCAGCGCCGTCCTCGCCGCCGTCCAGCGGCTCTTCCTGCCCGCCGAGGCCGACCCGCCCACCGGGACGTTCATCCTGCCCGCGAAGCGCTGACGGCAGGTCGCCCCGCGGTGTGGTCCGGTCGCGGGGGCCCGCAGGGTCTCTCGACCGGGACACGGCAGCGGCTCAGCACGCACCGGGGACGGCACCGGGCCGCGGTGCCGTCGAGGAGTGGGCCCCGGAGGGGCCCGCGACGAGGCGGTGGACGGGCTCAGCGGACGCCGGGGACGGCACCGGGCCGCGGTGTCGGCCGGTAGGCCGACGATGTCATCGTGACGGTTGGGTCCGTCCCGACCCGTGTCCCCGGCAGGTCGGGCTCCTCCGGTCCCTACACTCGGGACGTGGCCGATCTCCAGCCCGGGACGCCCCCGGGCCCCGGTGTGCACCACCCCGCTCCGCGCCACCCGCGGCTGGACCCGCTGGCGGACCGGTACGCAGCACGCACCCACGGCATGAAGACCTCGGAGATCCGCGCGCTGTTCTCCGTGGTCAGCCGGCCCGAGGTGGTCTCCCTGGCCGGGGGCATGCCGGCCGTGACCGCCCTGCCGCTCGACGCGGTCGGCTCGATGATCGGCGAGCTCGTCTCCGGAATGGGCGCGCAGACCCTGCAGTACGGCTCCGGGCAGGGCGACCCCCGCCTGCGCGAGCGGATCTGCGACGTCATGGCGCTGGAGGGCATCACCGACGCCAACCCCAGCG
>DASQXT010000563.1:0-4856 GCA_035639575.1 Geodermatophilus sp. | reverse complement strand
GGGGTGGTCTCGGCCGGCTTGAGGACGACGGTGTTGCCGGTGGCCAGCGCGGGGGCGACCTTCCAGGCCAGCATGAGCAGCGGGAAGTTCCACGGGATGACCTGACCGGCCACGCCCAGCGGCCGCGGGCCGGGGCCCAGGCCCGCCCAGTCCAGCTTGTCGGCCCAGCCCGCGTGGTAGAAGAAGTGCGCCGCGGCCAGGGGGACGTCGACGTCGCGGGACTCCCGGATCGGCTTGCCGTTGTCCAGCGACTCCAGGACGGCGAACTCGCGGGCCCGCTCCTGCAGCAGCCGGGCGATGCGGAACAGGTACTTGCCGCGGTCGGCCGGGCGCATCGGCCCCCACACGCGGGTGAACGCCCGGCGGGCGGCGCGGACGGCGCGGTCGACGTCGGCGTCGGTGGCGCCGGCGACCTCGGACAGCACCTCCTCCGTCGCCGGGTTCACGGTCTTGAAGGGGGTGCCGGAGCCGTCGACGAACTCGCCGTCGACGAACAGACCGTAGGACGGCGCGACGTCGACGATCGAGCGCGACTCGGGCGCGGGGGCGTACTCGAACAGGTTGGTCATGGTCAGTCGACGCTCACGTGGTCGGGGCCGGAGTAGTGGCCGGTGCGCAGCTTCTGCCGCTGCAGGAGCAGGTCGTTGAGCAGGCTGGAGGCGCCGAAGCGGAACCGGTCGGGGGAGAGCCAGTCGGGCCCGGCGACCTCGTTGACGAGGACCAGGTGCTTGATCGCGTCCTTCGTCGTGCGGATGCCGCCGGCGGGCTTGACGCCGACCTGGCGGCCGGTGGCGGCGCGGAAGTCGCGGACCGCCTCGAGCATCACCAGGCAGACCGGCAGGGTCGCCGCGGGGGAGACCTTGCCGGTGGAGGTCTTGATGAAGTCGCCGCCGGCGAGCATCGCCAGCCAGGAGGCGCGGCGGACGTTGTCGAGGGTGACCAGCTCGCCGGTCTCGAGGATCACCTTGAGGTGCGCTGGGTCCTTGCCCGGGCGCGCACACGCCTCCTTCACCGCGACGATCTCGTCGTAGACGTCGAGGTGGCGGCCGGCGAGGAAGGCGCCGCGGTCGATGACCATGTCGATCTCGTCGGCGCCGTTGGCCACGGCGTCCCGCACGTCGGCGAGCTTCACCGCCCGGCTGGCCCGGCCGCTGGGGAAGGCGGTGGCGACGGCGGCCACGTGGATCCCGGTGCCGGTCAGGGCCTCCCGGGCGACGCCGGCCAGGTCGCCGTAGACGCAGACCGCGGCGACCTGCGGCGTCGTCGGGTCGGCGGGGTCGGGACGGCGTGCCTTGGCCGCCAGGCTGCGCACCTTGCCCGGGGTGTCGGAACCCTCCAGGGTCGTCAGGTCCACCATCGAGATGGCGGTGTCGAGAGCCCAGGCCTTGGCGGTCGTCTTGATCGACCGGGTGCCCAGGACGGCGACCCGCGACTCGGCACCGACCTGGTCCACGCCGGGCAGCCCGTGCAGGAAGGCCCGGAAGGCGGCGTCGGAGCGGGTCACGTCGCGGTACGGCGCCAGGGGCTCGCGCCGCGGCGGGATCGCCGCCGCCGGCGCACCGGGGTCGAGCACGTGGGTCATGGGCGCATTCTCCCTCCCGCGCCCGACACCCCCGCGCCCCGCACACCCGTGCGGGTGGGGGCCGACCGGAGGCGGAGCATGCTGCGTGCGCCGCGCTGGAACTCGTAGGGGACGCCCTGGACCTCCGCCTGCACGCCCGCCTCGTCGAGCTCGGCCACCACGGCGGCCAGCAGGTCGGGCAGCGCCCGGCCGGCCTGGTCGACCAGCGGGTAGACGCGCACCTCGGTGCCCACGCGGGCCATCTCGCGCAGGGCGGCGACGTGGAAGGCGGCGTCGAGCCGGTCGGCGTAGGTGAACAGCAGGTGCGAGGAGAGGACCAGGTCGACGGCGCCGTCGGCGAACGGCAGGTGCGGCAGGGCGGCCGCCACGTGGTGTCCCGGGCGCTCGACCAGGTCGCGCGCGAAGACCGCCGCCGACCCCGCCCGGAGCCGCGCGTGGGCGGCGGGGTCGCCGTAGTGGTCCCACACGTAGCGCTCGGCGTTGGCGGTGGCCCAGGCGCTGCCGCGGGCCAGCTCGGTGTCGAGACGGGCCACGAGCTCGCGCGGCGGGCTCGCGTAGACGGGGTCCACCGCGAACGCCGCGGTGCCGCGGGCCCGGGCCGCCGCGGTGAACGAGGCACCCCCGCCGGGGCAGTCGAGGACCCGGCCGCTCAGGTCGGCGTCGGTCAGGGCGAACATCGCGCGGTACTCGTCGAACGACCGGGCGCTGATGAGGAAGTCCCCGATGTCGGTCGCGCCGCGCAGCCCGCTCACCGCAGCTCCTCGGTGGGTCGCGGGGTGGGCTGCTTGCCGGGCAGGGGGTCGATCTCGATGGGAGGCACGGGCGGTCTCCTCGGACGGAGGTGGACCGGGTGCGTGGCCCACCGGGGACGGGTGGGCCGGACGACGAGGGCAGCCACCTACCGGCGGCGCCACCCCTGCGTCGTCGTCACGGCGGGGATGGTGCCAGCGCCGGCAGCCGGGGTCCACCGGGCCGCTACCGTGTCGCGCGTGCAGCTCACCGTCGTGGACCACCCGCTGGCCCGTGCTCGTCTGACCCGCATGCGCGACGAGCGGACCGACAACGCGGCGTTCCGCGCGGCCCTGGCGGAGCTGACCCAGATGCTGGTCTACGAGGCCACCCGCGACCTGCCGGTCGCCGAGGAGCCGATCACCACGCCGGTCACCGACACCACCGGCTACCGGCTGGCCGCGCCGCCGTTGATCGTGCCGGTGCTGCGGGCCGGGCTAGGGATGGCCGACACCGCGCACGGGATGCTGCCGGAGTCGCAGATGGGTTTCGTCGGCCTGGCCCGCAACGAGGTGACCTTCCAGCCCGAGGCGTACATGGCCTCCCTGCCGGCCTCCCTGGTCGACCGCGAGGTCTTCGTGCTCGACCCGATGCTGGCAACCGGCGGCTCGCTGGTGCACTGCTGCGGGTTGCTGACCGAGCGCGGCGCCACCTCGATCACCGTGCTGTGCGCGCTGGCCGCCCCGGAGGGCCTTCGCCGGCTCGAGGAGAGCGGGCTGCCGCTGCGGGTGTTCACCGCCTCGGTCGACGAGGGGCTCAACGAGAAGGCCTACATCGTCCCGGGCCTCGGCGACGCCGGCGATCGTCAGTTCGGGGCGGTCTGACCGTGCGCTTCGGGGTGCTCGGTACCGGCCACTGGGCGCGGACGGTCCACGCGGCCGCCCTGGCCGAGCACCCGAGCGCCGAGCTGGTGGGCGTCTGGGGCCGCGACCTGTCCAAGGCCAAGGCGATCGGCGCGGAGTTCGACGTCCCCGGGTTCTCCGACCTGGCCGCGCTGCTCGACCGGGTCGACGCCGTGGCGATCGCCGTCCCGCCGTCGGTGCAGGTCGGGCTGGCCGAGCAGGCCGCGGCCGCCGGGAAGCACCTGCTGCTGGAGAAGCCCATCGGGCTCTCGCTCGACGAGGCCGACCGGGTGGTCGCCGCGGTGCGCTCCGCGGGGGTCGCCTCGGTCGTGTTCTTCACCTTCCGCTTCCAGGCCGGGACGTCGACCTGGATGGCCCAGGCCGCCCGCACCCGGCTCGCCGGTGGTGCCGGCTCGTGGCTGAGCGCGCTGGCCGGCAGCCCGTTCGACTCGGCCTGGCGGCGCGAGCACGGCGCGCTGTGGGACATCGGCCCGCACGCGCTGTCCCTGCTGCTGCCCACGCTGGGCCCGGTGGTCTCCGTGCAGGCGGGGGCCGGTGCGGGCGACACGGTGCACCTGGTGCTGCAGCACGCCACGCCCGGCGTCTCCTCGACGGTGACGCTCTCGCACACCGTGGCGCCGATGTCGACCGGTATCGAGTTCTTCGTGCACGGGGACGCCGGCCGGCTGGTGCTGCTGCCGGACACCGAGAGCCCGGTCGAGTCGTTCGCCGCGGCGGTCGACGAGCTGGAGGCGGCCGCGGTGACCGGCGGGACGCACCCGTGCGACGTCGGCTTCGCCCGCGACGTCGTCGCGGTGCTGGCGACCGCCGTCCGCGCGTTGCAGTCGGGCTGCCGGGAGCCGGTCGCGTCCTGATCCCTCGCCGGGGTGAGCACTGCCGGCGTTCCTCGCGGGTTGCCGCCGCTGCAGCACCGGCAGTGCACGAGCAACGCCGGCAATGGCCGCACTCTCGCGCTGTTCCTGATGCGTCCGCGCCGTGGCAACGGCGCGGGAGTGTCAGGAACAGCGCGACAGTGGGTCAGTCGAAGGGGTTGGTCAGGACGGGGCTGGCCTGGAGCACGGTGAAGGTGGCCGGCGGGCCGTCGGTCGTGGTCGTGCCCGGGACGTCGGCCGTCGCGCCGCCGTCGACGCTGAAGGTGCCGCTCCAGGTGGTGGTCAGCGAGGCGGTGTAGGTGCCGCTGCGGTAGTCGTGGCTGATCGTGTGGTGCGGGTAGGGCGCACCGGGGTCGGTGGTCTGCAGGACGGTGCCGTCGCCGGTGTCCCAGGTGAAGGCGCTCGCGGTGGCGACGATGTCGACGGTGAATCCGCGGATGTCGACAGTGAATGTCTGGGTGGTCGGACCGTCGGTGTAGAAGACGACGGGCAGGCCGGCCAGCGCGTTGCCCGGCGGCTGCTGCTGGGTGGGCAGATCGGGCAGCGGCAGCGTCTGGAAGTAGCGGTAGACCTCACCCGGGGACGGCGGCGGGTTCAGCGCCGTGATGTCGACGCACGAGCCGCCATCAACGATTACAGGCCCGTAGACGGAGCCAGGAGCTGTACCTCTGGGTGGTGCCACGTCCTCGATGGCGCTTCCGTCGGCTTGCGCGAGTCGTTGTCTCTGCACGATGAGAAACTGGATAGCGC
>DASQXT010000562.1:0-2607 GCA_035639575.1 Geodermatophilus sp. | reverse complement strand
CGGCGGCTCGGCCTCCCCGCCGCGGGTCATCGTGGCGTCCTACCGGCCGCCGGGTGCGGCGCCCGGCCACCCCGTGCTGGTGGGCAAGGGCATCACCTTCGACACCGGCGGCATCTCGATCAAGCCCAACGCCGGCATGCGCGAGATGAAGACCGACATGGCCGGGGGCGCCGCCGTCCTGGCCGCGGTCGACGCCGCCGCCCGCCTCGGGCTTCCGGTCGCCGTCACCGCCGTCGTCCCGGCCGCGGAGAACGCCGTCTCCGGCTCGTCCTACCGCCCGGCCGACGTCGTCCGGCACGTCGGCGGCCGCACGACGGAGGTGCTCAACACCGACGCCGAGGGCCGGATGGTGCTCGCCGACGGCCTGGCGTGGGCGCGGCTGGAGCTCGGCGCCACCGTGCTGGTCGACGTCGCCACGCTGACCGGGGCGATGAAGGTCGCGCTCGGCACCCGCACCGCGGGGCTGTACGCGACCACCGACGGCCTGGCCGACGCGCTGCGCACCGCCGCCGGGCACGCCGGCGAGCAGGTGTGGCGGATGCCGCTGGCCGAGGAGCACGCCGACCTGCTGGAGAGCACCGTCGCCGACGCGAACAACGCACCGGGCAACCCGGGCGGCACCACCGCGGCGCTGTTCCTGCGCCCCTTCGCCGGTGACCTGCCGTGGGCACACCTGGACGTCGCCGGGCCGGCCCGCGCCGGGTCCGACGAGGCCGAGGTGGTCAAGGGCGGCACCGGCTTCGGCGCCCGCACCCTGCTGCGCTGGCTGGAGGCGGGTGCCCCGGTGGACGCGCCCGTGGTGGTCGACTGATGGCCGACGAGGGCGTCGTCTTCCCGGCCGGGCCGGACGGGCGGCGCAGCACCGCGGCGCTCGGCCGGGCCGTGGTCGCCGACGCGCTGCGCCCGGTCGACCCGGCCGGCGCCGGCGCTGCCGAACGGGAGACCAACTGGCGCGCCGGGTACCTGCCGCACTTCCGCCGGCTGGTGGAGTCCGGGCTGGTCTCGCGGGAGGCGGCACTGACGATCGCCGACGCGGGGCTGGCCTCGCTGCACCGGCGGATGCGGGTGGCCGGTCCGGACGGCGAGGAGACCGGTCTGGGCGACCTGACCACCGCGCCCGCCGGCCGCACCCTCACCACCGCGGAGGTCACCGGCACCGCCGAGCCGGAGGGGGAGCTGTCGCTGCCCTTCCACGGCGAGCGGCTGCGCGGCGACGCGCTGCTGCGCCGGCTGGACGCCTGGGTCGAGTGCGGCAGCGTGGAGCCCTCGGCCGCCGAGGCGGTGCGGACCGTCGCGGCGCACCCGGAGTGGCTGGCGCTGCCGGGCACCACCGTCGTCGTGCTCGGCGCCGGTGCCGAGATGGGGCCGCTCACCGCGCTGCTGCGCTGGGGCGCGCGGGTGGCCGGGGTCGACCTGCCCCGCCCGGCGCTGTGGGAACGGGTGCTCGACACCGCCCGGCGGGGCGCCGGCACGCTGCTGTACCCCGACGGCGGAGCGGACCTGATCACCGAGGTGCCCGCCGTCGCCGACTGGCTGGCCGGTCTGCCGGGGCGCCCGGTGCTCGGCGACTACGTCTACGCCGACGGCGCCACCAACGTCCGGGTGTCGACGGCGGTCGACGCGCTCACCGTCCGGCTGGCTGCGGCCCGCGACGACGTCGCCCTCGCCTTCCTCGCCACGCCGACCGACGTCTTCGCCGTCCCGCCGGACGCGGTGGCGCAGTCGGTGCGGGCCTACGCGGGGCGGTCGCGGACGGCGAAGCTGCTGGGCCGCCCGCTGCGGACCCTGTCGGCCGGGCGGCTGCTGCAGCGCGCGTACCTGCCCGGCAGCGACCCCGGGGTGGTCGACAGCCTGGTGGCGCAGCAGGGCCCGAACTACGCGCTGGCCAAGCGGCTGCAGCGGTGGCGGGCGACGGTGGCCCGCGCCGCCGGCACGACGGTGTCGATGAACGTCGCCCCACCCACCCGCACCCGCTCGGTGGTGAAGAACCGCGCCCTCGCGGCGGCCTACGCGGGGGCGCACCGCTTCGGCGTCGAGGTGTTCGAGCCGGCGACGTCCAACGTGCTCATGGCCGCGCTGCTGGTGCACGACCTGCACACCGGCGGTGGTCCGGCGCACGAGCACCCGTGGCAGGACGAGGCGCACGCCGCGGTGCACGGCGGGCTGTGGCGGTCGGCCTACGGCCCGCGCAGCGCGCTCGGCCTGGCCGCCCTGCTCGGCTACGGCGCCGCCCGCAGCTGAACACTCCGTCGCGCACCCGGCAGGTCCCGCCGCCGGCCCCGTCCAGAGGCTCGCCCCGAGCCTGCGAGGGGCGCGGAGGAGGACGGGGTCCTGCCACGTGCAGGGGCCGCAGCGGCCGGCGCTCAACTGCGGGCGGCGCCGTAGCCGAGCAGCGCGGCCAGGCCGAGCGCGCTGCGCGGGGCGTAGGCCGCTCGCCACAGCCCGCCGTGCACCGCGGCGTGCGCCTCGTCCTGCCACGGGTGCTCGTGTGCCGGACCACCGCCGGTGTGCAGGTCGTGCACCAGCAGCGCGGCCATGAGCACGTTGGACGTCGCCGGCTCGAACACCTCGACGCCGAAGCGGTGCGCCCCCGCGTAGGCCGCCGCG
>DASQXT010000561.1:0-4285 GCA_035639575.1 Geodermatophilus sp. | reverse complement strand
TCCATGCCTCCCATGCACATCCGGCCGCACGTCGGTGAGCAGCCCCGACTCGGATCTGGGCCCCTCGTCATGGTCGTTGCTCCGCCCCCGCGACCCGCGCCTCGAGTGCCTCACGGGCCAGTTGGGAGATGGTCTTGCCCTCGCGGGCGGCGATCCCAGCAGCGCGGTCGCGGACGTCGGGGGTGACCCGGAAGGCGATCCGCGGGGAGACGGCTGGCTCGCCGGTCAGCGATGGGCGGCCGGCACGACGCCGCACCTCTTCGACGATCTCGTCGGCGCGCTGCCCGGTGAGCCGGGTGCCGTCGGGCAGCCGGACGTCGTCGGTGTCGAGGTCGACGTCGGGGCCGATCGGCGAGTCGGCGGCGACGGTTGGCGCGGTGCGCTCGGTCATGGGGCCTCTCCTCGGAGCCGGGTCGGCATGACGTGGATGACCAGCAGCCAGGCCTGGCCGCCGTCGGGCGGCTGCACGTCCAGGGCGATGATCTCTAGTTCTCGCTCTCGCTCGTCGGGCCCGATGTAGCCAGGCTTCGGCCCCACTGGTGGTGGTGACCGCGGTCGGTTCGGCGGTGGCCAGGACGTGGCGGGCGGAGGCCCGGCGCCGATCGGGTGAACCGGATCTCCAGCAGGCTGATACTGTCTGACACAACAGTTCGTGGTCAAGGCCGGCCGCTGGCGTCGGAGTCCTGGCGGTGCTGGGTGTCGATCCAGGCGTGCAGGTCCTCGCGGCGGTAGAGGACGCGGCGGCCGAGGCGGAAGCTGTGCGGGCCGGTGCCCTGGTGTCGCCAGTACCGGAGGGTGGCGACGGGAGCACGAAGCAAGTCAGCGGCTTCGGTGATGGTGAGCAGGTCGGGCTGGTGGCTCGCGGTGGGGTCGGGCACGGCGGGGCTCCTGTCGAGTCGGTGGGCGCCTGTGTGGGGAGAAGGCGCCGTTCTCGGCCGTTGCGTGACATCTGCGGCCGAGATTGGCCCGAAAGGCTTGAGTTGTTCTCCAGTTCGCCTCACTCCGACGTAGCCTGTCCCGCCTGCCGTCGCGGTCGCGGTCACCGCCCGGGTGACGGACCCCGGTGGCCGACCGCCCGACCGCCGTACAGCGACGGGAGACGCTCCTCCGGAGGCGGGGCGGCCGGCCGCCGATCCGCCGCTCGCCGCCGGGTGTCGGCGTCGTGGCCGACACGCCAGGCGAGGCGTTCGTCGTCGAGCCGGCCGGGGGGCAGGGCGGCCAGCGCCGGCTCGGCGTGCAGGCGGGTGATGCGGGTGCGGGTGTCGGTCAGCCGCTGTCGGGCGGCGGCGAGCTCGCTCTGCGCCTCGGTGAGCCGTGCGGCGGACTCCCTGCTCGCGGGTGCGGTGCCGGCCAGGCGGTCGTCGTGCCGTCGGCGGGCGTCGTCCAGCCGGCGCTGGGCCTGGTCGGCTGCCCGCTGGGCGGTGTCGGCAGCGGCGCGCAGCTCGGCGTGCTGCGGATGAGCCTGTTCGGCTCTCCGGCGGGCAGCGGCGCCCAGGGCGGCCTGCAGCCTGGGCCGGTCGTCGTCCCGGCCGGCGACCTCCGCGATCGCATTGGGGTCGGTGGGCAAGTCCGGCAGGTGCGGCCGCCAGCGCCGCGCCCAGTCGTTGAGCTGTCCGCCGGCGCGGGTCACGGCGGCGCGGCGCAGGCGCAGCCGGCCCGGCCCGTCGGCCACGGTGCGGGCGGCCTGCGCAGCGACGTCCCTGTCAGCGTCCCAGCGGGCGAGCAACGACGCACTGGTCCGCTCCGCGGCCGCGCCGACCAGCGCTCCGACGGCCTCGACCCGCTGCCGCACTGCGTCGGCCTCGCCTACCGCCGCCTGATGAGCCACCTTGGCCGCGGACACCGCGGCGGCTCCGTCGATGTCGAGGGCGACCTCGCGCTGGTAGGTGGTCTGCAGCCGCCGCAGGAAGGCCAGCTGGTCGAGGCCATGCTGCTCGGCGGTCCATGCCCGGCGCAGGTCGCCCAGCGCCTCCTCCAGCGGGCGGGCCGGGGCGTAGCGGGCCGCCTCGGCCGCAGCCAGGCCAGCGGCGTGGCCGGGGCCGAGGTCGGCCCGGTCGCGGCCGAACACGGCGATCCACTTCTCCCGTGCCTCGACCAGGTCGGCGGCGACCAGGTGGGCGGTGTTCGCCGTGCGCCCGCGGGTCATCCCCACGTAGGCCGAGGCGGCGCCTGTGTGCTCACCGACCACCACGTGCGCGGCGGGGACAGTGTCGCCCTGCACGCCGTGGGCCGTGCTGGCGTAGGCCAGCTCCACGTGCGGGGTGACGTAGTCGGCGGGCAGGACCCGCTCCCCTCCCCTGCCGGGGGTGACCTTGCCGGGGGTGACCTTGCCGGGGGCGACCTTGCCGGGGGCGACGTCGCCACCGGGCCGGTCGCAGGTAGGGGTGACAAGCAGGCCGCCGGTCTCGTCGAGGGCGATGATGGTCCAGGTGTCGCGGTTGGCCACCCCCAGGTCGCGGTCGTTGCGGCGGGTGGTGACCCGGTCGCCCACGCCGATCCGTTGTCCCGCCCGGGTGCTCACCGCCCGGATGTCGTCGACCCGGCCCTCGGCGGCCAGCCGCTCGCGGACTGCCGCGTTGAGCGCGGCGACCTGCTCACGGGTGTCGACCACCACCGCCACCGCCTCCCCGTCCCGGTAGCCGGCCGCAGCCAGCTCGGCCAGCGCCTCCTGCAGCGCCGCCGGATCGGAGTGCACGGTGATCTGCCCGCGGGCGGCCAGCACGTCGAACACCGCACCGGGGTCGTCCCCGGCGCGCATGGCCAGCGTCAGGGCTGCGTAGTCGTCGTCCGGGGTGACACTGCCGGTGTCGTCGGTGCGGGTGAACCGGTGCACCGCGTCCAAGGTGACGTGCGCCGTCGGGTCCACGGCGCGGGCGGCGAGGTCGAGCACACCGCCCCGGCCGACCGCGGCCAGCTGCTGCCGGTCCCCGACCAACGCCACCCGCACCTGGGACTCGTCGGCGACGGTGAGCAGGGCGCGGGCGGTGTCCTGGTCGAGCATGCCGGCCTCGTCGACCACCAGCAGGTCCCCCGCGGTCAGCCGGGCCGTGTCCTGCGGGCCGGCGTAGGTGGCACCGGTGCACGGGTCGGTGTCCCCGGGTGCCAGCCGGGTCCAGATGCCGTCGTCGTCCCAGCGCCAGCCGTGCTGGTGTGCCAGCCACGCCACCGACCCCGTTCGCGCGCCGACCTCGGCGGCGGCGACCTTGGCCGCCTTGAGCGTCGGGGTGACCACCACCAGCCGCCGGCGCTGCGTCTCGAGCAGGTCGCGGGCCGCCGTGAGCAGGGTGGTCTTCCCGGCCCCCGCCGCACCCTCGATGACGACCAGCCCTCGGTCACCGGCCAGCGCGGTGGCAGCCGCCGCCTGGCCGGCGTCCAACCGGGCCACCACGGGCGGTGTCACCCCCGCCTGTTCCGGCATGCCGGAGGGCAGCTCGACGGCGCGTGTGGCGAGCCGGGCGGTCAGGTCGGCCTCCACATCGAGCACCGGCCGGGAGGTCCACGCCCGGATGTGCTCGGGCACGCCGTCACGGTCCAGCAGCGGCTCACAGACGGCCAAGGCGCGGTCGGTGAGGTCCTCGGCCAGCTCGAGTCGGACCGCAGGGTCGGCGACGATCCCGGTGGCGGCGATGAGCTGCTCGACCTGGCCGCGGATGTCGCCGGCGTTCCACGCCGACCCGCCGGCCGCCAGCCGGGCCAACACGGTGTCGACCGCGGCGTCGCGGTCCAGCCCGCCCGCCGGCACCGGGACCAGGTCGACCGGACGGTTCCGGTCGCGGTAGCCGAGGGCGGCCAGCTCGGTCACCCACCGGGCGGTCAGGTCCTCGCCGGGTCGGGGGGTGACCTTGTCCGGTCGGCCTTCGGCCCAGGCGCGGGCGTCCCATGCCCGGCGCCGTGCCGGCCCCGGCGTCCGCCCAGGGTTCGCGGAGATCCACTCCTGCTCGTAGCGCTCCAGGTTGCGGCCGATCTGCGCCGCCCGGGCGCTGAACGCGCCAACGTAGTGAGCAAGCTCCAGTACTTCTCCAGTCCCGTCGAGGGTGTACCCGTGGGCGGCGAGTGCGGCACGGAAGGCCGGGTCGCAGGCCACCGCGGCGTGCCCGATCCCGTTGATCGCGCCGATGAAGTCGCGGACACCGACGGTGTGCAGCCCCGCCACTTGTCGGCGGCGAGGACGCGCGTGTTGACCTGCAGGTGCAGGTGCCGGTGCGGATCCCCGGCCCGGGAGGTGTGGTGCCGCACCGTCGCGGCCTCCAGCGTCTCCACCGGTACTTGCACCTGCCCACCGCGC
>DASQXT010000560.1:0-8651 GCA_035639575.1 Geodermatophilus sp. | reverse complement strand
CACACCTACGACCCGCGGGCGCTGGCCACGGTCGGGCAGGACGCCGAGGCGCTGGCGTTGTCCCGGGCGGTGCGCTGGCACAGCGAGCAGCGGGTGCTGCTCAACGGCTCCAGCACCGTCGTCTTCCGCTGAACCCGGCAGCTGGAGGTCTGATGTCGACCGGGACGGCGGAGCTGTCGCCGCGCGCCGGCACCGCCTCGTCCCGGGTCGCGCTCGACCGCGTCCACCGGTACCTGTACGAGGAGCTCGGGCCGCAGCGGGGTCCGGCGGGCGCGGGGCTCGCCCGTCCGCGGGCCCTGTTCGGCGCGCTGGATGACCCGCAGGACCGCTTCCGTGCCGTGCACGTGGCGGGCACCGCGGGGAAGGGCTCGGTGAGCACCTTCGTGGCCGGCCTGCTCCGGGCCCACGGGTTCCGGGTCGGTGCCCACCTGTCGCCGCACGTCCACAGCGTCCTCGAGCGGTTCCAGCTGGACGGGAGCCCGGCGCCGGCCGAGCTCGTCGACGCGGAACTGGACCGGATCCGGCCGGCCGTCGAGGCGGTGGAGCGGGCCGGGCACGGCCGGCCGTCCTTCTTCGAGGTCACCAACGCCGTCGCCTTCGGACTGTTCGCCGACCGGGTCGACTACGGGGTCGTCGAGACCGGGCTCGGGGGACTGCTCGACTCCACCAACACGATCTCCCGGGCGGACAAGCTGGCCGTCATCACGCCGATCGGCCTGGACCACCAGGACCTGCTCGGGGCCACGGTCGGCGAGATCGCGGCCCAGAAGGCCGGCATCCTGCCCTCCGGCGGTCGCGCCGTGGCGGCTCGCCAGGAGAGTCCCGAGGCGGCGGACGCGCTGAGCGCCGAGGCGGCCCGCCGGGGTTGCGCTCTCCGGTGGGTCGACCTGGGCCCCCCGGCGGTGCAGACCTGGACCGGGCCGGGCGGCACCGAACTGCGCCTCCGGGGCCAGCCGCCCCTGTCCCTGGGGCTGACCGGGCGGCACCAGGCCGGCAACGCCCATCTCGCGCTGCGCGCCGTCGAGGCGCTGGCCGCGCGCGACGGGTGGGCCCTCGACGCGGACGCCGTCTGGCTGGGGCTGCGGAGCGCCACGCTGCCCGGCCGGTTCGAACGCCGGGCGGTCGGCGGCCGGGCCGCGGTCCTCGACGGGGCCCACAACCCGATGAAGCTCTCGGCGTTGGTGACGACCCTGCAGGAGGTCCACCCCGGCGCCCGGTTCCCGTGGGTGCTCGCGTTCAAGCAGGACAAGGACCTGGCCGCCGCCCTCGACGTCGTCGCGCCGGTGGCCTCCGTGGTCGTCGCGACGGAGTTCTGCACCACCGGCGGTGACCACCCCGCCGACGCCTCCGTCCCGGCCGGCCTCGTCGCCGCGGCAGCGGCGGACCGGGGCATCGCCACGGTGGTGGAGGGCGACCCGGTGCTCGCGGTCCGCCGTGCCGCGGAGGAGGCGGACGAGGCGGTGCCGGTCGTGGTGAGCGGCTCGTTCCACCTGCTCGCCGCCGTCCACGGGGCCACGGTGCCGCGGTGACCTGGGCCCGCTTCGACGACCTCCGCACCGGGACGGCGCTGCGGTGTCCCGCGCCCGACCGGGTCCTGGTGGCCGAGCACCCCGGTGAGGTCGTCGGCGTGCTCGCCGAGGTCCAGCGGGCCACGGACTCCGGGCGGTGGGCGTTCGGCTACGTCGCCTACGAGGCCGCCGCGGGACTGGACCCGCAGCTCGCGGTGCACTCGTCCACGCCCATGGGGATGCCGCTGGCCTGGTTCGGGATCTGCGACGAGCCGGTCCCCGTGCCCCCGCTGCAGCCGGCCGACGCCGACCCGGTCCCGACCGCTCGGTGGCGACCCACGTGGACACCGGCCGGGCACGCCGACGGCGTCCGGGAGGTCCGGGAGCGGATCGCCGCCGGGGACACGTTCCAGTGCAACCTGACCGTGCGGGTGTCCGGCCGCGTGCCGGGGGACCCCTTCCTCCTCTACCGGGACCTGGCGCTGGGCCAGCGCGGCGCCCACAACGCCTACCTCGACCTCGGCCGGTTCGCTGTGGCCAGTGCCAGCCCCGAGCTGTTCTTCGAGCGCCGTGGGGACTCCCTGCTACTGCGCCCGATGAAGGGGACGGCGCGGCGGGGCCGGGACGGGGACGAGGACCGGCGCCTGACCGACCTGCTCCGCTCGAGCCCCAAGGAGCGGGCGGAGAACGTCATGATCGTCGACCTCATGCGCAACGACGTCGGCCGGATCGCGGAGATCGGCAGCGTGCAGGTGCCCGCGCTCTTCACCGTCGAGCGCTACGAGACCGTGCTGCAGATGACCTCCGACGTCACGGCTCGCCTCCGCCCCGGGACCGGCCTGGTGGACCTGTTCCGCGCGCTGTTCCCCTGCGGCTCGGTCACGGGGGCACCCAAGGCGAGCTCCATGGGGATCATCCGGTCCCTGGAGTCCGACGCCCGCGGGGTCTACTGCGGGGCGATCGGTCTCGTCGGCCCACCGGACGCGCCGGTCCGGGCCCGCTTCAGCGTGGCCATCCGGACCGCCGTGGTCGACACGTCCTCGGGGGCGGCCGTCTACGGCACCGGGGGCGGCATCACGTGGGGGTCGGAGGCGTCGGCCGAGCACGCGGAGGTCCTCGCCAAGGCCGCCGTCCTCACCGCGCGGCCCCGTGCGTTCGAGCTGCTGGAGACGATGCGCCACGACCCGGAGCGCGGTCTGCGCAACCGGGACCGGCACCTGCAGCGACTGGCGGCCTCGGCCGAGCACCTGGGGTTCCGGTTCGACCCGTCGACGGCGCGACGCGTGCTGGCCGCGCGGCTGGCGGGGGAGCCCGCGGCGCGTGTCCGGATCCGGCTCCGCCGCGACGGCGGTCTGACCGTCGACGTGGCGCCGCTGCCCGCGCCGTCTCCCGGCCCGGTGCTGCTCGCGGTCGACGACGACCCGGTCGACCCCCAGGAGACGTGGCTGCACCACAAGACGAGCATGCGGGAGCCGTACGACCGGCGACGCGAGCGGCGCCCGGACGTCGACGACGTGGTCATGCTCAACACCCGAGGTGAACTGACCGAGGTCACCCGGGCCACCCTGGCGCTGCAGCTCGACGGGGAGTGGTGGACCCCTCCGCTGGACTCGGGGTGCCTCCCGGGGGTCGAGCGCGCGCGACTGCTCGAGGGGGGCCAACTGCGCGAGCGGGTCCTGCACCTGGCCGACCTGGACCGGGCGGAGGGGCTGGCGGTGCTCAGCTCGCTGCGGGGGTGGCGCGCCGCGGAGCTCAGCACCGTCCGCCGGGAGGAGGCGCCCACCCGCAGGCCGATCGGGCCGGCGCGGGCCTCCCTCGAGGCGGACGGCCCGGTGCCCGCCCTCATCGGCACCGGGTGGGGCACCCTCGTCCCGTGAGCCGCTCCCCGTCGCCCGGGGACCGTCGCCGACGGTCCCCGCGCCCGTCGGCGACGGCCGGACGAGCCGAGTTGGAGGACCGATGGCCGACTACACCGCGACCGCGATCTGCGAGGGCGACCACTGGGTCGTCGACGTCCCGGGGATCGGCACCACCCAGGCCGACAGCGTCGACGACATCGAGGAGATGGCCGTCGAGCTGGTCATCGCGATGACCCACACCGCGCGCGAGGACGTGCACGTCCGGCTGCGCATCGTCTGAGGGGACCGCCACCAGGCCGGATCACGGGCGGGCGGCCGTCACCGGGACGTGGGCGCACTGGCGTCGGGGACGGCGGTCGCCGCGTCCGCCAGACCGGCCCGCACGAGGGCGCTGTCGGTGTCCGCTCCCGTCTCGCGGACGACGGTCAGGTCCCCCTTGGTCTCGTAGAGGACGTAGCGCAGCTCGGCCAGCTCCCGGACACCCATCTCCCGGAGCTTGGCGAGCACGTCGTTCTCGGTGAGCCCGCAGATCCGCAGCTGGTCGCGGCGCAGCCGGCCGTGGTCGACCAGCACCCGCACCCGGTGGTCGACGACCTTCGCGAACCAGCGGTTCCACCGGCCGAACGTGACGAGGGCGTGCGCCGCGAGGAAGGTCACCAGCGCCACCGCGCCGACGAGGAACGACTGCCCCTCCGCGACCGCGGTGCGGCCCATCACCGCGCCGATCGCCACCGCGGCCGCGAAGTCGATCGCCGTCCACTGCGACAGCGTGCGGCGGTGCGCGATCCGCAGGCCGATGACCGCCGTCCCGTACATCAGCAGCGCCTTGCAGGCGACACCCAGCAGCGCATCCGGCTGCCCCGCCAGCCACGTCGGCATGGCCGTTCCTCCCCGGAGTACGGACGTCGGACGACCGGGCCCATACCCCCGAACGACGGTCCCGGGACCGCCCGGGAGCCAGGAGTCGGGTTCCCGATCCCCGCCGGGTCGATCAGGGGCGCGGGGAGGCGAGGCCCCGGTGCGCGCGGTGCTCGGTCCCGCTGGTCGTGGCGCGGGAGAGGGTGCGGGCGGTGTCGATGAGCGGGACGTGGCTGAAGGCCTGCGGGAAGTTGCCGACCAGTCGGCCGGCCGTGGGGTCGTACTCCTCGGACAGGAGCCCGACGTCGTTGCGCAGGGCCAGCAGCCGTTCGAAGACGTCCCGGGCCTCGTCGTGCCGACCCTGGAGGGCGTAGTTGTCGGCGAGCCAGAAGGTGCAGGCGAGGAAGGCCCCCTCACCGGCCGGCAGGCCGTCGACGGTGTCGCCGGGCACCTGCGTGTAGCGCTGCACGAAGCCGTCCTGGAGCAGTTCGTCCTCGATGGCGGCGACGGTGCCGCGCACCCGGGGGTCGTCCGGGGGCAGGAACCCGACCAGCGGCACCATCAGCAGTGCGGCATCCAGCTCGCGGGAGCCGTAGTACTGGGTGAACGTCTCCCGGTCCGCGTCGTAGCCGCGGGTGAGGATGTCGCGGCGGATGTCCTCGCGCAGCGCGCGCCAGCGTGCGGCGGGGCCGGGCAGTCCGAACCTCTCGACGGCCTTGACCGCGCGGTCGGCGGCGACCCAGGCCATGAGCTTGGAGTGGGTGAACTGCCTCGGGCCGCCGCGCACCTCCCAGATCCCCTCGTCCGGGTCGACCCAGTGTTCCTCCACGAAGCTCATCAGGTGGGCCTGCAGCGCCCACGAGGGGTCGTCCTGCTTCAGCCCGGCCACCCGCGCCTGGTGCAGCGCGTCCATGACCTCGCCGTAGACGTCCAGCTGGAACTGCTCGGCGGCGGCGTTGCCGATGCGGACCGGGTTCCCGTCGTACCCGGGCAACCAGTCGGCGACGAACTCCTCCAGGCGGCGCTCCCCGGCCACCCCGTACATGATCTGCATCTCGGCCGGATCGCCGGCGATCGCGCGCAGCAGCCACTTGCGCCAGGCCGCGGCCTCGTCCTCGAACCCCGAGTAGAGCAGCGCCTGCAGGGTGATGGTGGCGTCGCGCAGCCAGCAGAACCGGTAGTCCCAGTTCCGCACGCCGCCGAGCTGCTCGGGCAGCGAGGTGGTGACCGCGGCGACGATGCCGCCGGTCGGCGCGTAGGTCAGTGCCTTGAGGGTGAGCAGGGAGCGCACCACGGCCTCTTGCCACCCGCCGTCGTACCGGCAGGAGGACATCCACTCCCGCCAGTACTCCTCGGTGCCCCTGAGCTCGGCGTGCGGGTCCAGCGGCCGCGGCGGCGGGAGGTGCGAGGCCCGCCAGGTGAGCACGAAGGGAGCCGAGTCCCCCGGGCCGACGCTGAAGTCGGCGTGGACGGTGCGGTCGCGGTGCTCGGTCACGACCGGGGTGCGCAGCCAGGCGGCGTCCGGACCGGCCACGGCCACCAGGTCGCCGTCCTGCCGGTACACCCAGGGGACGACGTGGCCGTAGTCGAAGCGGTCGCGCAGCTCCATGCGCATCCGCACCCGGCCGCGGACGCCCTCGACGATCCGCACCAGGTCGGGCGCCTCCCCGCGCGGTGGCATGAAGTCGACCAGCCGGACCGTGCCCTCGTCGGTGTCGAACTCCGTCTCCAGCACGAGGGTGTCCCCGCGGTAGCGCCGCCGCACCGCGCGCACGTCGCCGGCGGGGGCGATCAGCCAGCGGCCGTGCTCCTCGGTGCCCAGGAGTGCGGCGAACATGGCGCCCGAGTCGAACCGGGGGAAGCACAGCCAGTCGACCGACCCGTCCTTGCCGATCAGCCCGGCGGTCTGGGTGTCCCCGACGACGGCGTAGTCCTCGATCGGCAGTGCCATCCGGCCCTCCTCGCCCGCCTCGAGCGGGGTCCACGGTCCACCCACCGACCCGGGGAGACAACAGCCGACCACGCGCCCGCGCGGGGACCTCGTGGCGAGTCTCAGGACAGGGAGTCCCGCACGGCACCGCAGACGGACGGTGGCGGGCCTCGCCGACGATGATCGGCCGGCTGGTCACCCGGCGCGCGCCTGCTGCCACTGCTGGACCCAGGCGCGGCCGTAGTCGTTGCCGTGGGGGGTGCGCAGCACGGTGTGGATGTGGAAGGTCTTCGGGGTGTCGTAGTCGAGGAAGACCCCGCAGTGGTGGTCGAGCTCGGCGATGAGGACCGGGGACTGCAGCCGGTAGTAGAAGACGTCGCCGGGCTCGTGGCCGCCGATCCAGGAGAACCAGGTCTGGTCGAGGTGGGCGGCGATCTCGCGGAGCCGGGCGGCGCGGGGGCCCTCGGGGAGCAGCCGGACGAAGGTCTCGGCGATGGCCAGCGCGTGCTGCTGCGCCTCGGCCGGCATGTCGGCCACGCGGACGCCCTCGAACGGGATGACCCGGTTGTCCTGGAACGCGCCGGCGAGGTGCCGCTCGTCACCGGGGTGCACCCGCCCCTCGGGCATGGCCGGGTCGACCATCTGCTCGAACACGACCGCTGCACGTCGCTGACCAGGGTCCAGCGCGGCCATCAGCCGCAGGCCGAGGTCGATGCGGTCCGCGAACGGCCCGGTCAGCCCGGCGTGGGGACCCGCGTCGATCTCGTCGGGCTCGGCGCCGAGGAAGACCGGCGAGACCACCATGCGGCCCTCGACGACGAGGCAGTTGACCGCGCAGTGGTGCCCGTAGAGCTGCCAGCCCCAGGGGGCCCGCAGGTCGGGCGTGCCGTAGAGGGCGATGTTGTAGCTGAACTCGTTGAGGATGGTCTCGAGGTCGACGACCTCGCCGAGGAAGCCGTTGATCAGCATCATCGCGTGGGCGATCTCGTAGCCCTCCGGCGACAGCGAGGCGCGCACCAGCGCCAGCGCCCTCTCACGGACGGCCTGCGACCGGCCGTCCAGCCGCAGGCCGGTGTCGAACTGCAGGAACTCCGGGTTGGCCCAGGTCTGCCACTCCACCGCGGCGACGTCGAAGGAGATCCGCTCGCGGTCCTCGGGGGACAGGGCGGCGAGCAGGTCCTCGGCAGCGGCGACCATCGCCTCGACCGGCGCCTCCTCACCGGGGCGTGCCGGCTCCAGCGGGTACAGGTCCTCCCGCAGCGTGCCGTCCTCGGTGACCCCGCGGAACGGCGCCCGGTACAGCGGCGTCCAGCCTTCGACCAGCCCGCCGGTGAAGGTGCCCGGCTCCCTGGCGGACTCCCCGTAGGTGTACGGGTCCAGGCCGCGGACCTCGGCCAGCCGCGGGTGGTCGTGCGGGAACAGGTACTGGCGGAACTCACCGGACATGACGAGCCCTCTCGGCGTTCAGGTGGTGGTGTTGTGCCGGGCGACGGCGGCGCGGACGGCGGACTCGTCGCCGTCGGCGATCGCCTCGACCAGGTCGACGTGGACCTGGTACCGGCCGGTGCGGTAGTCGACTGCGCCCGGGTCGTTCTCGTCGACACGGGAGGACGCGGCGTTGAGGTGCCCCAGGGTGCTGGTGTAGACGGCGCGCGCCATCTCGTTGGGGCTGATGGCGGCGATCCGCTCGTGCAGCGCCCAGTTGGCACACATGAAGCCGTCCCAGTCCGGCGCCGTGCGCATGCGCTGCAGCAGGTCCCGGAGATCAGTGACGTCCCGGTCGGTCCGGTGCCGGGCGGCGCCGACGTCGATCAGGACCTCGATGTGGTCACGGAGCTCGATGGCGTCCGCGACGGTCCTCGGCTCCTCCACGACGCTCAGCAGCGTGTGACGCAGTCGCACCACGGGACCGCCGTCGGCGACGAACAGGCCGCCACCGCGCCCCGGCCGGATCTCCAGGACACCACGATCGCGGAGGAGACGCACGGCCTCGCTCACCGTGGCGTACCCGAGGCCGGTCTCGGCCCGCAGCGAGTCCAGGGTGCCGACCGGCTCCCCGGCCGCCAGCCCGCGGGAGCGGATCCGGGCGTCGAGTGCAGCGGCCAGCTGCTCGGCGCGGGTGCGCCCGGCGCGGCCGATGCCGGTGAGTCCGGCGTCGGCGAGGGCTTGTCCCGCGGAGGGCGTCTCGGACATGCTGCCATCGAAACACAAACCTCCGAAACTTTGCAGGGTTTGAGGGACGGATGTGGGGAGAGCGCAGATGAGGATCGTGGGCATCCGCCGGGACGGCGGGCCGGTCGAGGTGGCGGCGCTGTCGGACGACGGCGCGCAGGTGACCGTGGTCGCCGGGCTCGGGGAGTTCTGGGCCGACCCGGCCGGGCACCTGTCCCGGGAGCCGGCCGGCGAGACGCTGCCGGCCGGCGGCGTCGAGTTCGTGCCGCCGGTGCTGCCCGGCGCCCGGGTGTTCTGCATCGGGCTGAACTACCTGAAGCACGT
>DASQXT010000559.1:0-2989 GCA_035639575.1 Geodermatophilus sp. | reverse complement strand
CCGGGCTGGAGTGCCAGAGCTTGCGCGGGGCGGCGGCGCGGCGGGCGGCGAGCTTGGTGTCCTCCCCGGCCGGCTTGATGTCGGCGTAGGGCGACATCCGGAAGCCCGTGGGGTGCACCAGCACCGGCTTGACCACCACCGGTCGCGACCCGCGCGAGGCCGCCGCGCCGGCGATCGACTGCTCGGTGTACTCCCCCGGGGCGGCCATCTGCTCGGCCACCGCCTCCAGCCCGCCGGTCTCCCAGGCCTCGTGCAGCGCCGGCAGCTCCCACGCGCCGGTGGCCCGCAGCGAGACCCCCCTCGGGCCGGTGCGGCGCAGCACCCCGCGGACCACCAGCAGCCACGAGTGGAAGACCGTCGAGGCGTAGGGACCCTGGGCGTCCTCGAAGAAGGTGGAGTCGGTGCAGCCGGTGCCGTCGTCGAGGGTCACGAAGACCACCCGGCGGCCGGAGCGGATCGGCGGCGTCTGGGTGGCCACCTTGACCCCGGCGACCAGCACCTCGGCGCCGCTGCGGCTGGAGAGCAGCTCACTGGCCGGCACCGCGCCGATCGCGGCGAGGAACGGCCGGTAGAAGTCGACGACGTGCCGGCTGGCGTCCAGGCCGAGCACCTCCAGCTCGGCGCGCACCAGCTCGGCGTCGGTGAACTCCGGCAGCCCGCTGCTCTCGGCCCAGCCGAGCCCCGGCTCGTCCGCCTCCTCCTCGCCGGGCACCTCGAGACCCATGAGGTCGAGGCTGAGCTGCCCGGTCGTGGCGGCCTTCGCGCCGCTGCGGCTCCACCGGTCCAGCTCGCCGATCTGCAGCAGCAGGTCGCGGCGGGTGACCTGCCGGCGGCTGCGGGTGGGCCGGCCGGCCTCGCGGTCGCGGACCCCGAAGCCGTAGAGGGAGTCGAAGCCGCCGGCCAGCACCAGCCGCTCCACCACCGGCCGGGACACCGACGCCCGGTGCCAGAAGTCGGTGAGCGAGCGGTAGGGCTGCCCGGCGACGACCCGCTGCACCTCGTCGGCGGAGATGCCCTTCACGTCGGCCAGGGACAGCCGGATGCCGTAGCGGGACGGGTCGGGCATCGCCACGGGCATCCACTCCGGCCGGGTCCAGCCCCGACCCTCGACCTCAGGTCCATCCTCAGGGTCGGGCGCGGACCCGAGCCGCTCGACCCGGTAGGTGTCGGTCGAGGCGTTGACGTCCAGGCCCAGCACCCGGACGCCGAAGTTGCGGGCGTCGTCGAGGATCAGCCGCTTCGGGTACATGCCCGGGTCGTGGGTGAGCACCCCGGCGAGGAAGGCCGCCGGGTGGTGGGTCTTCAGCCACGCCGACTGGTAGGTGGGCAGCGCGAACGCCGCGGCGTGGGCCTTGCAGAAGCCGAAGGAGCCGAAGGCGACCAGCACCTCCCACACCTGCTCGACCACCTCCACCGGATAGCGCTCCAGCGCCTCGGGCACGAACCAGGCCCGCACCTCGGGGTGCAGCTCCCGGTCCCCCAGCGCCCGGCGGGCCTCGTCGGCCTCGGCCAGGTCGCAGCCGGTCATCTGCGCCACGATCTGCAGCACCTGCTCGTGGAAGACCACGACGCCGGCGGTCTGCTCGAGGAATGGGGCGAGGTCGCGGTGTGGGTAGACCGGGTCCTGCCAGCCGTTCCGGGCCAGCAGGAACGGTGTGACCATGTCGCTCTTGACCGGGCCGGGCCGGAACAGCGAGATGTCGATGACGATGTCCTCGAACGTCTCCGGCCCGAACTTGCCGACCAGCTCCCGCTGCCCCGGCGACTCGATCTGGAACATGCCGAGGGTCCGGGTGCTGCGGATCAGCTCGAACGTCGTCGGGTCGTCGCGCGGGATCGTGTCGATGTCGACGGTCTCGCCGTCGACCCGGGCCACCTCGTCGAGGGCGTGCGCGATCGCCGACTGCATCCGGATGCCGAGCAGGTCGAGCTTGAGCAGCCCGAGCTCCTCGACGTCGTCCTTGTCGAACTGGCTCATCGGATAGCCCAGGTAGCTGTTCTCCACCGGGGTGCGGTCGAGCAGCGTGGCGTCGGAGAGCAGCACGCCGCACGGGTGCAGGGCGATGTGCCGCGGCAGCCCGTCGAGCCGGGCGACCAGGTCGAAGAGCAGGTCGAGGTCGCCGGTGCCCCCGCCCCGCCGCGAGCCCAGCCGGCTGGCCCGCAGCTCCGGGAGGTCCTTGAGCGCGGCGTGCACCTGGCCGGCCCGGATGTGCGGGAAGGCCTTGGCGACCGCGTCCACCTCGGCCGGCGGCAGGCCGAGCGCGGCGCCGACGTCGCGGATGGCGTGCCGTACCCGGTAGGTGTCCATCATCGAGATGCAGCTGACCCGGTGGGCGCCGAAGCGGTCGATGACCGCGTCGTACACCTCCATCCGGCGGGCGGACTCCACGTCGATGTCGACGTCGGGCAACTGGTGGCGCAGCGGAGAGAGGAAGCGCTCCATCAGCAGGCCGTACCGGATCGGGTCGACGTCGGAGATGCCCAGCAGGTAGGTGACCAGGCTGCCGGCGCCCGACCCCCGCGCCGCCGCCCGGACCCTCAGGCTCCTGATGAGGTCGACCACGTCGGCGACGGTGAGGAAGTAGGACGGGTAGCCGAGGGCGTCGATGACCGCCAGCTCGTCGTCCAGCCGCCGAGCCACCTCTGCCGTCCGGGCCATCCCCCGCCGGCCCAGGCCGGCCTCGCAGCGGGCGCGCAGCACCGCCGAGGGGCCCATCCCCTGCTCGGCCGGGGTGGTGACCACGTCGAGCTCGGGGTAGCGCACGGTGCCCACGCCGAGGTCGGCCCGGACGTCGACCGTGCACTGCTCGGCCAGCCGGGCGGTGCGCTCCAGCAGCCGCAGCGCCGCGTCGCGGTCGGGGCCGACGAGGTCCTCGGCGACCTCGGCCATCTCCTTGCCCGACTTCAGGTAGCCCTCGGCGGTGCGCCGGTCGACGTGCCGGGCGTCCAGCGGGACCAGCCGGCGCGCCGCGTCCAGGACGTCGGCGGT
>DASQXT010000558.1:0-12343 GCA_035639575.1 Geodermatophilus sp. | reverse complement strand
TCATGCGGGGCGCTCGGCCTCCTGCTCGCGGACGGCGTGCACCGCGTGGCCGCCGAACTGCTGGCGCAGCGCGGCGACGGCCTTCATGGTCGGCGAGTCCTCCTGGCGCGAGGAGAAGCGCGCGAACAGCGAGGCGGCGATCGCCGGCATGGGGACGGCGTTCTCGATGGCCTGCTCGACGGTCCACCGGCCCTCGCCGGAGTCCTCGGCGTAGCCGCTGATCTTCTCGAGGGCCGGGTCCTCCTCGAGCGCGCGCACCAGCAGGTCCAGCAGCCAGGAGCGGATGACGGTGCCCTGGGTCCAGGACTTCACGACGCCGGGGACGTCCTCGATCAGGTCGACGGCGGCCAGCAGCTCGTAGCCCTCGCCGTAGGCCTGCATCATCGCGTACTCGATGCCGTTGTGGACCATCTTGGAGAAGTGCCCGGCGCCGACCGGCCCGGCGTGCACGAAGCCCGCGCCCGGCAGCTCCTGACCCGACGCGTCCTTCGGCGACGGCGGCTTGAGCGCGTCGAACACCGGCTGGACCTTGGCGACGTCCTCCTTGGTGCCGCCCACCATCAGCGCGTAGCCGTTCTCCAGGCCCCACACCCCGCCGGAGACGCCGGCGTCCACGTAGCCGATGCCCTTCTCGCGGCACATCACGTCGTGGACCTGGTCGTCGGTGTACTTGGAGTTGCCGCCGTCGACGATCACGTCACCGGGCTCGAGCATCTCGGCCAGTTCCTTGACGGTGGCCCGGGTGGGCTCGCCGGCCGGCACCATCACCCAGACCACCCGCGGCGCCGACAGCGCCTCCTTCAGCGCCGGCAGGCTCTCGACGTCCCGCTTCCCGGGGGCGCGGTCGTACCCGACGACCTCGTGACCGGCGCGGCGCAGCCGCTCGGCCATGTTGCCGCCCATCTTGCCCAGCCCGATCAGCCCCAGCTGCACGACGCAGTCCTCTCCTCGCAGTGGTCCGCCGGCCCGTCGGCGGCCCGGCTCGTCTCCGCCGTCCATCGTGCTCGGTCGGGCCGGGCGCTGCCGCCCGGACCCGCCTCAGCCCGGCAGCCGCACCGGCATGATCAGGTATCGGTAGCTGCCCGGCCGCTCGGCCGGCCGGGACGCCGCCTCGTCGTCGGTCGCCGGCTCCGGCACCCCGGAGAGGACGGCGGGCTTGAGCGGGCTGGTGAAGTCCATCCGCGCGCGCGGCGTGTGCACCGCGGCCAGCCCGTCGAGCAGGAACGTCGGGTTGAAGCCGATGGTCAGCGGATCCCCCTCGAACTCGACGTCGCAGCGCTCCTCCGCCTGACCCTCGTCGTCGGTGCCGCCGGCGCGCAGGGTGACCTGGCCGGGGGTGAACTCGCAGCGCAGCGGTGTGCCCCGCTCGGCGACCAGCGCGACGCGCTTGGCGGCGTCGGTGAACAGCCCGACCGGCAGCGTGGCGTTGCTGGCCGACTCGTTGGGCATGATCGCCCGGTACTTGACGAACTCGGCGTCGAGCAGCCGGGTGGTGGTCTGCCGGTCCTTGCCGGAGAGTCCGAGGATGCCCTCGCCCGAGCCGCCCGAGGACAGCGAGAGCGTGATCTCCGGGCCGCTGGTCAGGGTCTTCGCCGCGTCGGCCAGCGTGCGCGCGGGCACCAGCACCGCCGCGGTGAGGCCCGGGGTCTCCGGCCGCCAGGCGAACTCGCGGACGGCGAGGCGGTAGCGGTCGGTCGCCGCCAGTGTCACCAGGTCGTCCTCGATCTCCAGTCGGACGCCGGTGAGCATGGGCAGGGTGTCGTCCCGCCCGGCGGCGACGGCGACCTGGCCCACGGCCTCGGCGAAGACGTCGCTCTCGACGACGCCGGCCGACGACGGCATGGCCGGCAGGGACGGGTAGTCCTCGACCGGCAGCGTCGGCAGGCTGAAGCGCGCGTTGCCACAGGAGATCGACAGCCGCGGGCCCTCGGCGCTGAGGTCGACCGGGTGCGGCGGCAGTGCGCGGGTGATCTCGGCGAGCAGTCGGCCGGGCACGAGCACCCGGCCGCTCTCGGTGGCCTGCACGTCGACCTCGGCGCGGGCGGAGACCTCGTAGTCGAAGCCGGACACCGACAACTGGCTGCCGTCGACCTCGAGCATGATCCCGGCCAGTACCGGCACCGACGGCCGTGGCGGCAGGCTGCGCGCCGTCCACGCGACGGCATCGGCGAGCACCTCACGTGCCACCCGGAACTTCATGACCTGATCCACCCCAGCTGTCGTCGGTGTCCTCGTGGTGCGGTGCTCATCGTGCCCTCTGGGAGGGACATCGAGGTAACCGCTGTCCTCGATCAGGTCCTCGCAGCGCGGCTTCCCCACCCAGAGTGTGGTTCGAGAAATCCTCGATCTATCTCCCTCATCTTCGTCATCACTGGTGTGGATCCTGGGGATGGAGGCCGTCCGCGCAGGTCAGCGCCCGAGTCGACATGTTGGCCGACTGTGGGCGGTGAGGCGGACTCCCGTGTCGACACGTGGACATCTCGACCGCCACCCACACCGGCCGCCGTCTCTCCACGTCCTGTCCCCCGCTTCCCCCAGCGTCCGTCCCCAGTCCGTACCCAGGTCCGGGAGCCCGGCGCCGCGGCGACGGGGTCCGCTGTCCCCCGATCGGGGAAACCCGCAGGTCAGCGCCGCACGGGCCGGGATCCCCAGCAGTGGATGGAGCGGTGGGCATCTCTGGCCGGTCGTGACGCCGGGTGAGCGGGTGAGGAGAGATCTCCCCAGCCTGTGCACATCGCTGGGGACAACTCGTCGACGAGTCGACCCGCCTCAGCCGGGCGAGTGACCTGCACAGCACGCCCGACGCGGGGACGGCGACGGTCCCTCCACCCACAGGACTGTGGACACGGGAGGGCCCTCGGGGGACACAGAGGTGGACGACGGGGGCCGCTGTCCACCGGACACACCGTGGGCGGTCATCTGCGCGGGGACCGCCGGAGGGCCTCGCGCAGGTGGCCCGGGGGACGACGCCCGGCGCCTCCCCGACCCTCCTGACGACGTCGTCCCTCCCGGTCAGGACCGGGCGCGGCTCTTGATCCGGGCCGTCAGCTCGGTGACCTGCGTGTAGGTCGCCCGCCGCTCGCTCATCAGGTTGGTGATCTTCTTGACGGCGTGCATGACCGTGGTGTGGTCCTTGCCGCCGAAGGAGGCCCCGATCCGCGGCAGGGACAGCTCGGTGAGCTCCCGGCACAGGTACATGGCGATCTGGCGGGCGTTGACCAGCGTGCGGCTGCGGTTGGAGCCCTGCAGCTCCTCCATCGTCACGGAGAAGTACTCGGCGGTCGCCGCCATGATGATCGCCGCGGTGATCTGCGGGCCCTGCTCGTCGCTGATCAGGTCCTTGAGCACCAGCTCGGCCAGCGGCAGGTCGACCTGCTGCTTGTTCAGCGACGCGAACGCGGTGACCCGGATGAGCGCGCCCTCGAGCTCGCGGATGTTGGTCTGCACCTTGCTGGCGATGAACTCCAGCACCGGGTCGGGCACCTGCAGCCGCTCGCCGTAGGCCTTCTTGCGCAGGATCGCGATGCGGGTCTCCAGGTCCGGCGCCTGGACGTCGGTGATCAGCCCCCACTCGAACCGCGTGCGCAGCCGGTCCTCGAGCGTCGTCAGCTTCTTCGGCGCCCGGTCGGAGGTGATGACGATCTGCTTGCTGGCGTTGTGCAGCGTGTTGAAGGTGTGGAAGAACTCCTCCTGCGTCCGCTCGGCGCGCTCCAGGAACTGGATGTCGTCGATGAGCAGGAAGTCGATGTCCCGGTAGCGACGACGGAAGTCCTCGGCCCGCCCGGAGTGCACCAGGTTGATGAACTCGTTGGTGAACTCCTCGGTGCTCACGTACCGCACCCGGACGTTGGGGAACATCCGCGCCGCGTAGTGGCCGATGGCGTGCAGGAGGTGCGTCTTGCCCAGCCCCGAGTCGCCGTAGACGAACAGCGGGTTGTAGGCGCGGGCCGGCGCCTCGGCGACCGCCACCGCCGCCGCGTGGGCGAACCGGTTGCTGTTGCCGATGACGAAACTGTCGAAGACGTACTTCGGGTTCAGCCCCGGGTCCTGCGTGCCGGCCGGGGCCCGGCGGTCACCGCCGAACAGCGGGACGGCGTCCCCGCCGCCGCGGGACCCGCCGCGCCGGCTCCGGGACGAGGGCGCCGGCGACTCGGGGAGACCACCGTCGTCGCCGGTGTCGAGGTCGAAGGGCAGCACGGCCACGCCGTCCTCGTCGAGGTCGGTGCCGCCCCAGTCGCGCTCGGCGGCACGGGTGCCGCGACCGGCCGGACGCCGGGCCGGCGGGCTCCAGTCGGTGGGCGCCCACTCCTCCGGCTCCCGCTCGGCCGGCCGGGGGTCGGCGGCGCTCCTGCCGTCGTCCTCCCACGCGGGCCGGACGTCGGCGCGCACGCCGAACGCGCTGCGCCCGTCGTCGGCGCGGTCACGGGTCTCCCGGTCCTCCTCGGCGCGCTGCGCCTCGACCACCGACCACGGACGGCGCGTCGGCACCTCGCGCGCGGGTGCGGCCGGCGGCTCGGCCGGGCTGTCCTCCACCTGGACGGCGACGCGGATGTCGCGGCCGAGGTGCTCCGACAGCGCCTCGGCCAGCACCCGGCGCATCCGGGACTCGAGCACGGTCTGGGTGAACTCGTTGGGCGCCGACAGCACGGCGGTGTCCTCGAAGACCCCCACCGGCCGGGTCAGGTTGAGCATCGCGTTCTGCTGCGGGGACAGGCTCGTCGCCAGCCGCTCGCGAATCTGGTCCCAGACCGTCGCCAGGTCCACCGTGGCATCGGCCATGGCCCTCGTCCTCCCAGGTTCCGTGTGTCGTCGGCCCCGCGGCGGCCGTCCGTCGCCGGGTCCGTCGTCCCCCGGTCGGTCCCCCACTGTGGACATCCGGACACACGGAGTCCACACCGGTGTCCACAGGCTGTGCACGATCGGCGACACATATGCACCGGCTCCCGCGTGTTCCGCCGGGCTGGGGGTGTCGCCGCTGGTCAGAGGGGGAGTCGTCGCGGTTGTCCGGAGTGCGTGGTGATCGGTCGACACCAGCGGGGCAGCCCCTGTGCCGGACGTCGGTGTCCGGTGTGGAGCGACGGCGACGCTAACAGCCCCGTCCACAGCCCGGCAACGAGGCCGGGGACCGCTCTCGGCGCGCCCCGTGGCGTGTCGCGCACCGTCCGTGGCGCGGCACCACCCGTCCCGTGTCCCGATGGGAGACCCTGGGGAGTCGGTGTCCGGCCGGGCCGCCGGTCTCCCCGCTCCCTCGGCTATGCTGGTGGGAGATCCGTGGACGGGGAACCGGCTCCCGCCGTGTGCCCGTCCCTGTCGCGCGCCCGCCCCCCGGTGGACGCGCCCCGTCGATGTCGTGTAGTGGGAGTACCTCGTGAGCAAGCGCACGTTCCAGCCGAACAACCGCCGCCGGTCCAAGACCCACGGCTTCCGGCTGCGGATGCGCACCCGCGCGGGCCGGGCGATCATCGCCGGCCGTCGGCGCAAGGGTCGCGAGAAGCTCTCCGCCTGAGGTGCTGCCCGCGCAGGCACGCCTGCGCCGGCGTCCGGAGTTCACCGCGGTCGTCCGGTCCGGCAGGCGTGCCGGACGGCCGACCATGGTCCTCCACTACCTCCCCGAACGGCCCGTGACCCCGACTCCCGGCGACGCCGGGACGGTCGGTGGTCCACGGGCCGGCTTCGTGGTGGGCAAGGCCGTGGGCAACTCCGTCGTCCGTCACCGCGTGACCCGGCGGCTGCGTGCGGTGGTGCACGACCAGCTCCACCGCCTGCCCGCTACCGCGGACCTGGTGGTCCGCGCCCGGCCGGAGGCGGCCACCGCGAGCTCGGCGGACCTGCGCCGCGACCTGACCGCCGGGCTCGACCGCGTCCTCCGGGTCCGCACCCCGTGACCGCCGACCCGCCGCCCGCCCGCGACGGGCGGCGTCCCGTCGCCCGGGCGCTCCTGGCCGTCGTCGGCTTCTACCAACGGGCGATCAGCCCCGCGTTCCCTCCGCGGTGCCGCTTCCAGCCCACCTGCAGCGCGTACGCCGCCGAGGCGATCGCCGTCCACGGCGCCGGCCGCGGGAGCTGGCTGGCCCTGCGACGGCTGCTCAAGTGCGCCCCCTGGCACCCTGGGGGCCTCGACCTGGTGCCGCCGGCCCGCTCGACCGCGCCCGCACCCGACCGACCCGTCCCGTCGGCACACCGCCGGGCCCCGCAGGAGGAGTCCCCCGTTGCTTGACTGGCTGTACACCGCCATCTCGTGGGTCCTGGCCCGGTGGCACTCGCTGTGGAGCCTCGTCCTCGGGGCCCCCGAGGCTGGGACGGGCCTGTCGGGCCTGGCCTGGGCGCTGTCGATCGTCTTCCTGGTCGTCACCGTGCGGGTGATCCTCTTCCCGCTGTTCGTCAAGCAGGTGAAGTCGCAGCGGGCGATGCAGGAGCTCCAGCCGGAGATCCAGCAGCTGCGCAAGCAGTACGGCAGCGACCGGCAGGGCTTCGCGGTCGCGATGCAGAAGCTGCAGAAGGAGCGGAACGTCAGTCCGCTGGCGGGCTGCCTGCCGATCCTGCCGCAGATCCCGATCTTCCTGTCGCTCCTCCACGTGCTGCGCCGGCTGGCGCCGAACGCCCCCGGTCTCTACAGCTGGAACGACCAGCTGACCGACGAGGCCGCGCGCGCGCCGTTCTTCGGGGCCCCGATCTCGTCGTCGTTCTCGATGAGCGGGCCCAAGGAGCAGGCGATCCTCGCGATCACCGGCAACTACACCCAGATCCGCGTCGTCGCGTTCGTGCTCATCGTGGTCATGAGCTTCACGACCTTCTACACGCAGAAGCAGATCATGCGCCGTTCCGGTCCGGTCGAGGGCCAGGCCGCGATGGTGCAGAAGATGCTGCTGTACGTGATGCCGCTGGGCCTGTTCGTCTCCAGCTTCTTGTTCCCCATCGGGGTCCTCCTGTACTGGTTCACCAACAACCTGTGGACGCTGGGTCAGCAGTTCTTCATCCTGCGCAAGATGCCGCCGCCCGGCTCGGCCGCCGCCAAGGCCAAGGCCGCGGCGGAGAAGCCGGCCGTCGACCCGAAGGCGCTGGCTCCCCGGCCCGGTGCGAAGCCGGTCCGCCCCAAGAGCGGCCGCGCCGCCGCTCCGGCCTCGACGGTCGACACGGCCAACCCGACCGGCGACACCACGGCCCGCGACACCACGGCCCGCGACACCCCCACCGGCGACAGCGCGGTCGACGACGCCCCCACCGCGACGGGAGCCACCGCCGCGTCCTCCGACGGCTCGTCGGCCGCCGCCCGCTCCTCGGGGGGCCCCTCACGCGCCGCCGGTGCGCGCGGCAGCCAGGGACCGGCCAACCGCGGCAAGCGCAAGCGCCGCTGAGCCGGCGTGTGCGGCGCCCCTGCGGGCGCCCGCGCCGGTGACCGACCACCGGGGCCGACCCCGGACGCCCGCATGACTGGAGGACACGCCATGAGCGCCCCACAGCACCCCACCGAGCCGGCCGCCCCCACCAGCGAGGCCACCTCCGGCGCGGTCCTGAGCCCACCCGCCGACGCCGCCGTCCCGGCGCAGCCGGACCTGCCCGACCCGGACGAGGACGGCGCCGACGCCGCCCTCGAGCCGGCCGACCCGGTCGGGGACGATGGCGCCGACGACCTGCTGGTCCGCGAGGGCGACGTCGCCGGCGACTACCTCGAGCGGCTGCTCGACATCCTCGACGTGGACGGCGACATCGACCTCGACGTGGAGGGCGACCGGGCCTCGGTGGCGATCGTCGGCGGCGACCTCAAGGACCTCGTGGGCCCCGACGGCGCCGTCCTCGAGGCGCTGCAGGAGCTGACCCGGCTCGCCGTGGCCCAGTCCACCGGCGTCCGCAGCCGCCTCATGCTCGACATCAGCGGGTTCCGCGCCCGACGCCGGGCCGACCTCACCTCGCTGGCCGCCGAGACCGCCCGTCGCGTCGCGAGCAGCAGGCAGCCGGAGCGGCTGTCGCCCATGAACCCGTTCGAGCGCAAGGTCGTGCACGACGTCATCGCCGGGGTCGCCGGCGTGCACAGCGAGTCGGAGGGCGAGGAGCCCAACCGCCGCGTCGTGGTGCTGCCGGATCGGTGACCGAGCCCGCCTCGTCCGACCCGGGCGCCCCAGCCGTCCCACCGGCCCCGGAGGTCGCGCGCTCGGTGTTCGGCCCGGCGCTGGTCGACGCCGAGCGCTACGTCGCCCGGCTGGCCACCGACGGCGTCACCCGCGGGCTGATCGGGCCGCGGGAGGTGCCTCGGCTGTGGGAGCGGCACATCCTCAACAGCGCCGCGGTCGCCGACGCCGTCCCGGCCGGCGCCCGGGTGGTCGACGTGGGCAGCGGCGCGGGTCTGCCCGGGATCCCCCTGGCGCTGGCCCGGCCGGACCTCCGGCTCACCCTCCTCGAGCCGATGGCCCGCCGGGTGGAGTTCCTCGAGGAGGTCGTCACCGACCTCGGCGCCCCGTGGCGCGTCGTGCGCGGCCGGGCCGAGGAGCGCTCGGTGCGCGCCGCGGTCGGGACGGTGGACGTCGTCACGGCGCGGGCCGTGGCGGCCCTCCCCCGCCTCGTCGCGTGGTGCCGCGGTTTGCTGCGGCCGGGCGCCCAGCTGGTCGCCCTCGTCGGGTCCCGCGCGCTGGAGGAGCTGCCGTCGCTGGTGCCCGACCTCGAGGCCGCCGGGATGCGCGAGATCCACGCTCGGGCTGTCGGTGCGGGGCTGGGGGAGGCTGCCACTACCGTGGTGGTGATGACGCGAGGGGCGCGGTGACGCGCGTTCCACGTGGAACCCCGTACGACTTCCCGCGTCCGTTCCACGTGAAACGGACCGGCAGGAAGGACCTCAGATGACCGACCCGGGCCAGCGGCTGCGGAGCAGTCTCACGGCCGAGCAGTCGGCCTCCGCCGTCGAGTTCGACAGCCCCATCGCGATGGAGGCGCTGCGGGCCACCCAGGTCCTGCACGCGGCCGACCAGGAGCCGTTCCCCGCCCCGGGCCGCATCCGCGTCATCACCATCGCCAACCAGAAGGGCGGCGTCGGCAAGACCACCTCGTCGGTCAACCTCGGGGTCGCCCTGGCGCTGTACGGGCTGCGGACGCTGGTCATCGACCTCGACCCGCAGGGCAACACCAGCACGGCCCTCGGCGTCGACCACAGCGTGGGGACGCCGTCGGTCTACGACGCCCTGGTCGGGGACAGCTCGCTCGCCGAGGTGGTGCACCCGACGACGGCCACACCGCTGCTCTCCTGCGTGCCGGCGACCATCGACCTGGCCGGCGCCGAGATCGAGCTGGTCTCCGTCGTCGCCCGTGAGTACCGGCTGCGCCGGGCGATCGAGACCTACCTGCAGGAGCTCCCGCCGGAGCAGCGCCCGCACTACGTGCTCATCGACTGCCCGCCGTCCCTGGGGCTGCTCACGCTCAACGCGCTGGTGGCCGGCGACGAGGTGCTCATCCCCATCCAGTGCGAGTACTACGCGCTCGAGGGCCTGGGGCAGCTGCTCAACAACATCGACCTGGTCCGCCGGCACCTCAACCCGGGGATCGCCGTCCGCACCATCCTGCTCACGATGTACGACGGGCGGACGAAGCTCGCCGACCAGGTCGCCGAGGAGGTGCGCAACCACTTCGGCAGCCTGGTGCTGGACACCGTCATCCCACGGAACGTGCGAGTCTCGGAAGCTCCGGGTTACGGCCAGTCGGTGGTCACCTACGACCCCGGCTCGCGCGGCTCGACCAGCTACGTGGAGGCCGCGCGCGAGCTGGCCCACCGCGGCGTCTCCCTGCCGCCACTGGCCTCCCGACCGACCCCTGGCACACCCGTCATCGCCGCGCCCGTGGGCACGGCGTTCCCCGACACCGACGCGGCGACCGTCCCCGTCCCCCCGTCCTCTGAGGAGAGATCGTGAGCGAGCTTGCGAGCTCAGCAATGAACACAGCAGCTCTGCGAACGACTCCGACGAGCGCCAGCGAGGAGGAGCTGTGAGCAAGCGTGGCGGTCTGGGCCGTGGGCTGGCGGCGCTGATCCCCACCAGTGCCCCGGAGGACGAGCAGGGTCCGCTGCCCGTCGCGGACGACGCCGCAGGTCAGTCCCCTGACCCCGAGGCCGCACCGGCCACGCCGCCCGCTCCCCCGGTCCACCTGCTCCCCCCGGCGGCCCAGGCCGCGGCCACGGTCGCCGCGCAGGCCGAGGCCGCGGTCGGCGTCCCCGGCGCGCAGCTGCGCGAGGTCGCGGTGGTCGACGTCGTCCCCAACCCCAAGCAGCCGCGCCAGGTCTTCGACGACGAGGCGCTGGAGGAGCTCACGTACTCCGTCCGCGAGTTCGGCCTGCTGCAGCCGATCGTCGTGCGCGAGCGCCCCGAGGGCGGCTACGAGCTCATCATGGGCGAGCGCCGGCTGCGTGCCGCCCGCGCCGCCGACCTGAAGTTCGTGCCGGCCATCATCCGGGACACCACGGACGACGCCCTGCTGCGCGATGCCCTGCTGGAGAACATCCACCGGGTCCAGCTCAACCCGCTCGAGGAGGCCGCGGCCTACCAGCAGCTGCTGGAGGAGTTCGGCGCCACCCACGAGGAGCTGGCCGGCCGGATCGGCCGCAGCCGCTCGCAGGTCACCAACACCATCCGGCTGCTGAAGCTCCCGGTGAAGGTGCAGACCCGCGTCGCCGCCGGGGTCATCTCCGCCGGCCACGCCCGGGCACTGCTCGGCCTGCCCGACGCCGCGAAGCAGGAGGCGCTGGCCACGCGCATCGTCGCCGAGGGGATGTCGGTGCGGGCCACGGAGGAGGCGGTCGCGCTGGCCGTCGCCGAGGAGCCCACGGCGAAGCGACGGCCGCGGAAGTCCACCCCGCCGGGCGTGGAGGACCTCGCCGGCCGGCTCTCGGACGCCTTCGAGACCAAGGTGAAGATCCAGATCGGCCGGGCCAAGGGCCGCATCGTCGTCGAGTTCGGCTCGGTCGACGACCTGCAGCGCATCATCGGCCAGATGGCCCCGGACGTCGCCGGACGCCGTCCCGAAGAGTGATCGACCCACGGAGGCCCGGTTCCGTCACGGACGGAACCGGGCCTCCGTGGGTGGCCCCGTCCAGGGCACCGCCCCGAGCTCGCGAGGGGTGGGGAGGACGGGGTCCTCTTTCAGCGGGTGCCGGCGGCCCGCCGGGTCAGCAGCCGGGCGAGGACGTCGCCGAGCGAGGAGCCGGCCGCCTCGACCGCCATCGGGAACATCGAGGTCTCGGTCAGCCCCGGCGAGACGTTCACCTCGAGGAAGTGCACCTCGCCGTCCGGCGTGACGATCGCGTCGGTGCGGGAGAGGTCGGCCAGGCCGAGCACCTCGTGCACCCGGACGGCGATCTGTGCGGCCCGTGCCGCCACCTCGGCCGACACCCGCGCCGGCGCGTGGTACTCGGTGAGGCCGGGCGTGTAGCGCGCGGTGTAGTCGAAGACCCCCGACTCGGGGGCGATCTCCACCGCCGGGAGCGCCTCCGGGCCGTCGCCGAGGTCGACCACCGAGAGCGCCAGCTCCACACCGTCGACGTAGCGCTCCACCATCACGGTGTCGCCGTAGGCGAAGCAGCTGACCATCGCGGCGGGCAGGTCCTCGACCCGGCTGACCTTCTGCACGCCCAGCGCGGAGCCGCCCGAGGCCGGCTTGACCATGAGCGGCAGGCCGAGGCGCGCGACGATGAGGTCCAGCACCGCACCGGCGCCCAGCTCCCGGAAGGTGCTGTGCGGCAGGGCCACCCAGTCCGGGGTGGTCACCCCGGCGGAGCGGACGACGGACTTCGCGGCCGGCTTGTCCCAGGCCAGCCGGCAGGCCGCAGCGGGTGAGCCGACGTAGGGGACGCCGGCGAGGTCGAGCACCGCCCGCAGCGCGCCGTCCTCACCCGTGGCGCCGTGCAGCGCGATGAAGACGGCGTCCGCGGGTGCGGCGGCCAGGCCGGGCAGCAGCTCGGCGTCGGCGTCGCGCAGCTCGGCCTCCACCCCGGCGCGGGCGAGCTCCTCGGCCACCTGGGTGCCGGAGGAGAGGCTGACCTCCCGCTCGACGTTCAGCCCGCCGGCGAGGACGACGGCGCGCAGCGGGTGCGCGCCGGCCTCCTGCCCGGCGGTCGGTGCGGGCGCGGAGTCCGTCACGGGCGGTCCTCGTATCGGTCGCTGTTGGCCGGGCCCACGATCGGGTCGACGGTGTGCGGCCCCGGGACGGCCCGGAAGGTGCCGGTGTTGACGCCGTCGAAGGTGGAGTGCAGGTCCAGCTCGGCCTCGATGACGCGGGCCAGCCGGCGGACGCCCTCGCGGATCTGGTCCGGCTCGGGGTAGCAGTAGGACAGCCGCATGAACTCGCGGCCCGACCCGTCGGCGTAGAA
>DASQXT010000557.1:0-2362 GCA_035639575.1 Geodermatophilus sp. | reverse complement strand
GGGGAGTTCCACGAGTGGCTGACCCAGCGCCTGGCCGACTGAGCCGGTGACCACCGCTGCGGGGCCGAGGACGTCGTCCTCGGCCCCGCAGTGGTGTGCGGTACGGCGCTGCGGAGCCGTGTCCGTCGCACCGCGAGCTCGAGGTCCAGGACGGCCGATCCGACGTCCGACCGTCTCGTCCCCGCGGTGGACCAGCGCGGCTGAGCGGTCCAGGGCCTCGTCGGGTCCCGTCCCGCGGCCTGCGAGCAGGACCTCGGGCAGCGGACGGGGCCGACCTCGGCGGAGTGGGCGGGGCCCGGCCAGGTCCGGGGACGGGTGCAGTCCCGCCAGGGGTCCTCGTGGGCGTGGCGGGCGACCGCAGGGAGTCGCCGGACGGACAGCGGCCGCCCGGCGGCGAGGCGAGGAGCAGAACCCCTCCGCACTGCACATCGGGCCCGCGCGTGCCGTCCTCCCCGGACGTGTGACCGGCTCCGCCGGGCGGCTACCCGGCTACGCCCGGTCCGCGTCGGCCAGCCGGGCCAGCCACCCCTGCCGCCAGGTCTCCGTCCGCGCCACCTCGTTGAACGTGAAGAAGTGGAGGCCCTGCAGGTTGTGCCCGGGCCGGCCGAGGGTGGGCGCGAGGCGTTGGACGAGCCGGTCGGGTCGGTAGCCGTGCGGCAGGAAGAAGCGCCAGAACAGGCTGTGCTGCTTCCGCAGGAAGCGCGCCGACTGGCCGAGCCCGATCCCGGCCGAGATGCGCACCAGCTTCTGGCGCGTCACCGCGCCGGGCAGCCCGATGCGGATCGGCAGGTCGACACCCCGCCGCTGGACCTGCCGTGCCCAGCCCGTCGTCGTCGAGGGGTGGAAGCACAGCTGGGTGATGACGTGGGTCGCGTGCGGGGCCTTCCGCTCGAGGGCCCGCTCGATCAGCTCCGCGCTGATGTGCCCGTGCCCCTCGGGATAGCCGCCGATCCCCACGTGCCGGAACTGGTGGCCGACCGTCTCCAGCTCCTCGAGCAGGGAGAGCGCGTCGGGGAACCTCCCCGCGGGCTCGGCGGCGTCACCCCCGATGACGAACACGCCGTCCACCCCCGCGGTGTCCAGGCGGGCCACGACGTCGGCCAGGTGGGCCCGGTCCCGGACGAGGCGGGCGGCCAGGTGCGGAGTGGCCGTGTACCCGTGGCGGGACAACCGCTCCGCCAGCTCGAGCGTCGGCGTCAGGCCCTTGGCCTCGGTCACCGTCACCGTGAGCGGCACCGTCCGGGGGACGTGCGCGACGACCGACTCCTCGGTGCCCCGCAGCGGCAGGACCTCGTAGCTGGCCTCGCGGAGCGCCCGCTCCAGCGCCGCCCGGGACCGCCGCCGCGTCGCCCGGCCGTCGGCCGCGATGGGTGCTTCCGTGTCCCGTGGCGCCCGGGCCCGGTCGGGACTCTCAACGGCCACGGCCCACCTCCGCGGCGACGAGCGTGTCGGGGCCGTGGCCGGTCTTGACCACGGTGTCCGCGGGGAGGGTCAGCAGGCACGAGCGGATCGAGGTCAGCATGGTCGGCTCGTCGCCGGCGGGGCGCCCGGTGACGCCGGGCCCGCCGCAGGACAGCGTGTCGCCGGTGAAGACGGTGGTCAGGTCGCGTGCGTAGAGCGACGTGCCGCCCGGGCTGTGGCCCGGGGTGTGCATCGAGAACAGGGACGTCCCGGCCACGGAGAAGGAGGTGCCGTGGCCGACGGGGTGGTCGGGCAGCGACTCCGGGTGGACGCTCCTCCAGAGCGCGAGGTCGGCGGGGTTGAGCCAGATCGGCGCCCCGGTGGCCTCGCGCAGCTCGACCGCGGCGGTGATGTGGTCGGCGTGCCCGTGGGTCAGCACGATGGCGGTCACCCGGCGGCCGCCGATCGCGTCCAGGATCGGGGCGGCGTCGTGGGGTGCGTCGATGACGAGCACCTCGTCGTCGTCGCCGACCAGCCAGGCGTTGTTGTCGACGTCGACGTCCTGCCCGTCCAGGCTGAGGACGCCGGAGACGACGGTGCGGTCGATGCGAGCGGTCACGGGTCCTCCTGGCCGGCCCTCGTGGTGCCTCGTCGTGACCGTCACTTGTCCAGCACCACGACCGAGCGCAGCACCTCGCCGCCGCGCAGGTTGTCGAAGGCCTCCTCGACGTCGTCCAGGCCGATGGCCTCGGTGACGAAGTCCTCCAGCGGGAAGCGGCCCTGCCGGTACAGGGCGGCCAGCATCGGGAAGTCCCGCGAGGGCAGACAGTCGCCGTACCACGAGGACTTGATCGCCCCACCCCGGCCGAACACCTCGATCAGCGGCAACGTGATCTGCATGTCCGGCGCCGGCACCCCGACCAGCACCACCCGCCCGGCCAGATCCCGGGCGTAGAACGCC
>DASQXT010000556.1:0-6476 GCA_035639575.1 Geodermatophilus sp. | reverse complement strand
TCGACCGCGTCGTCCCCGCCGACACTCGGCGGCTGCCGGGAGAGGAGGCCGGAGACGCCGTCGTCCGGCTCGGGCTGTCCCTGCACGGTCAGGTGCTCGCCGTGCAGGGCCCGCCCGGCAGCGGCAAGACCCGCGCCGCGTCCCGGCTGATCCGCGCGCTGCTCGACGCCGGCAGGAAGGTCGGCGTCACGGCGACCTCCCACGCGGTGATCGGCAACGTGCTGAAGGCGGTGGACCGGCCCGCGCTGCAGAAGTGCGAGGAGCACCAGGCCTGCGGGGCGCCGGGGGTCGAGTGGTCGAAGGACTCCGCCGACGTCGCCTCGCGGCTGCTGGACGGTTCGGCGTCCCTGGTCGGCGGGACGTCGTGGTTCTGGTGCCGCGAGGACCTGGCCGAGGCGGTCGACGTCCTGGTGGTCGACGAGGCCGGGCAGTTCTCGCTGGCCAACGCGGTCGCCGTCGCCCGGTCGGCCCGCTCGCTGGTGCTGCTGGGCGACCCGCAGCAGCTCGCGCAGCCGACGCAGGCCGTGCACCCGGGGGAGTCGGGGCTCTCGGCGCTGGAGCACCTGCTCGACGGGCACCTGACCGTGCCCGAGGACCGCGGCGTGTTCCTCGACCGCACCTACCGGATGCACCCGGCGTTGACCGCGTTCGTCTCCGACCTGGCGTACGAGGGGCGGCTGGAGTCGGCGGCCGGCCGCGACCGGATCGCGGTCGAGGGGTGGGCCAGCGGGCTCGCCGTCCGGTTCGTCGAGCACGCGCAGCCGTCGATGGCGGCGTCGCAGGACGAGGCTGCCGCGGTGGCCGGGCTGTGGCACTCGCTGCAGGGGGCGGCCTGGACCGACGCCGAGGGTGTGGAGCGGCCGATCGGTCCGGACGACGTGCTCGTGGTCGCGCCGTACAACAACCAGGTCGCGCTGATCCGGCGGGCGCTGCCGCACGGCGCGCGGGTCGGCACCGTGGACAAGTTCCAGGGCCAGGAGGCGCCGGTCGTCGTCTACTCGATGACGTCGAGCTCGGCCGAGGACGCACCCCGCGGCGTCTCGTTCCTCTACGACCTGCACCGGCTCAACGTGGCCGTGTCGCGGGCCAAGGCGCTGGCGGTCGTGGTGATGAGCGAGCAGCTGCTGGACGCCGCCGTCCGGACGCCCGAGCAGCTGCGTCAGGTCAACGCGCTCTGCCGGCTGGTGGAGATGGCCACCGTCGTCCGCTGACGCGCCCGTCGTCGTCCCCTGCGGCGACCCGGGTCACCGACGCTCGGCCGCTCCCCACAGTGCGGGGCAGAGGGTGAGGCTGCGGAGGCAACACCTTCCCGCCGGACCTCCGCCGCTGCTTCCAGGAGGAAGCAGGGGCAGAGGTCAGCGGAAGGTGTGTCCGGCGGCCGCGGCGGTGAGCTCGTGCCGGCCGGAGCGGCCGCCGGCCGCGCTGAGACCTCCGGGCGGAGGTGGCGGACGGCGCGGCGACCGGAGACCCACGGGGCGATCGACGCGTAGGCTCCCCGCCTCATACGGGCGGCCCCGGTCCTCAGCGGGGCGCCCGAGGCCACTGCCGAGCCGTCCGGGAGTCCACCCACATGGCCGACAAGAGCTCTTCCCCCTCTGACCGCCACCGGCACGCCCGCCCCCCGGCGCCGACGGATCGCCGCAGGCGCCTGCTCCTGATCGCCGTCGGCGTCCTCGTCGCCGCCGCACTGGCTGTCGTGCTCGTCCTCGCCACCGGCGACCGGTCCGACGACGCGGCCGCCGATCAGGCCGTCGCTCCCGCACCCGCCGCCGCGAGCACGTCCTCGACCCCGGCCAGCCCATCCGCCGCGACACCGGCTGCGACCTCCAGTGCGGCCGCGTCCACGTCGGACGTGCCCGTGGAGTTCGCCGACGCGATGCAGCAGATCGGCATCCCGCTGGACCCCCACACGGGCTGGGTCGTCGCCCAGGGGATCTGCGTCCGGCTGGGGCAACCGTCGTACAACCGGTTCAGGATGTCCGAGGGGGTCGAGAGGTTGTTCCCCTCGGTCCCCGACGAGAAGGCGCACGAGTTCGTGGACATGGTGGCCACGTCGGTGTGCGACCCCTGATGCCACCCCGGGGTGGGGTGTCTGCACCCGTCACAGCCAAGCCTCGATCGCGTCCAGCTGTTCGTGCGTGAGCCCGACGAACAGGTCCGGCGCGATCACGAGCACGTGCGGGTTCGCCGCCAGCCAGTCCCCGGTGTCGGCGGCCTGCACCGCCAGGTCGTCGTCGACCCAGACGATCCGCCGGTCCGGCTCGGCCGCGGCGACGGCCTGGGCAGCGGTGAGCTTCCACCACCCGGAGTGGCCGCCGAACACGCCGGCGAAACCGGTCGGGGCCGAGTCGGCGCGGGCGTGGGTCACCAGGCCGCGGGGGAGTCCCATCGGCTCGGCCAGCAGCCGGTCGGCATCCGTCGTCCAGGTGGTCAGCCACTGGATCTCCACGCGGCCGGACTCGTGCAGCTCCCGCAGCCGCGCCGTGACCGTCGGGTCCCAGGTCAGCACGTAGCCGTTGAACGTGCCCCGCGTCCAGCCGGCGGGCAGGTCCACGCGCGCCGCGTTGAGCACGCCGTCGACGTCGAGCAGCAGGATGGGGACGTCGCTGGTCGAGCCCATGCCCCATCCTGACGCCCGCGCCCCTCCGCCGTATCAGAGCCCGTGTCGAGTCCTCTGCATCTCAGCTGCCGGGTATCGAGCGTCGTCGTCCTCCTCGCGCCGCCGCTCCGCTGCCCGGCAGCCTCCTGGGTTCGACGAGGGAGATCGACATGAGATACGTCGTCAGCTGGCGCGAGCGGCCGACCGCCACCGCCGCGGAGTTCGAAGCGGCACGGAAGCGGGTCGTCGAAGCCTTCTCGACGTTGGAGAAGCCCGAGGGCCTCACCATCCACCACTTCGACGCCCGTGTCGGGTTCGGTGGGTACGCCGTCGTCGAGACGGACGAGCCGGCCGACCTGCAGTACCTCGCCACGGCGTACGAGCCCGCCTGCTTCACGGTCCGGCCGGTGGTCGACGTGGTGGCCGCCGTCGCTGCCGAGGCGCGCTACAACTGACCGCGCGTCCTCCGGGGAGGCGGCGGCGGTCCTCCGCGCGCCGTCCGGGATCGGCGCAGGGATCGCTGTCCCGTCCGGGCGCGTGGACACGTCCCTGGCTCGAGTGGTCCCGCGACCTCCCACCACGCCACGACGGTCAGAGCGGCGGCTGTCCACCGATGACACCGGCGACCACGGCCGCCGCGGCGTGACCGCTCCGGACGGCGGCCGGCACGGGCGCCCCGGTGCGCCAGCCGGCCAGCACCCCGGCCACGAACGCGTCCCCGCAGCCGGTCGTGTCGCGCAGCCGCCCCTCCGGCAGCGGCTCGACCGGCACCTCTTCCGTGCCGGCCCGCGTGCTCACCCGGGTCGGCCGCGCGCCGGCGTGCACGAGCACCAGGCTCGGCGCCCACGCCGGCAGGTCGCCGTCCAGACCGAGCACCGCGGCCTCGGCGGCGTTGCACGACAGCAGGTCCGGCCGCAGCCCGGCCAGCAGGTCGACGTACGCAGCGACCCCGTGGCGCTCGATCCGGGGTGCGGCGGCGACGTCCACGCTGACCGGCACCCCGGCGTCGTGCGCCGCCGACGCCGCGGCGAGCACCGCCTCGGGGAAGCGCAGCAGGTCGTAGCCGTCCAGGTGGACGACGGCGGCGTCGGCGAACCACTCCGGGCGGACGTCGCTCGGCTCCAGCGTGCCCTCCCCGCGGTCGGTGAGCAGCGTCCGCTCGCCGTCCGGGTGCACCAGGACCGTCGACAGCGGAGCCCGCCCGCGGCGCACCACCGCGACCTCGACGCCGCGCTCGGCGAGACCGGCCAGCAACCCGTCGGCGAGCGGGTCGGCACCGGCCCAGCCCGCGAGCCGGGTGGGCGCGCCGAGGCGGGCCACGCCGGCGGTCACGTTCGCCGGGGCGCCGCCGGCCGCCGTCGTCCGGACCACCCGCTGCTGGCTCCCGACCACCAGGGGCGCGGACAGCTCGAGCAGCTGGTCGGCCACCAGCTTGCCCAGCGCCACCACCGGTCCCCGGCCGGCGCGGTGCGGCCAGCGGGGACCGTCGTCGTGCGGCACGGGGTCAGGGTGCACCGGACGGGGACCACCCAAGGCAGGGGATGCGGAACGGGTCGCCCGGTCAGGTCAGGTCCGCGGCTGCAGCCGGTGCAGCGCGGCGGTGAAGCTGTCGTTCCACAGCCCCAGGTGCGGCCACCGCTCGGCGACGTACGCGGTCGCCGCCTCGGGCGACATCCCCTCCTCGCGGACCAGCCAGGCGCGCAGCACCAGCCCGGTCCGCGAGGCGCCGCCGTGGCAGTGCACGAGCAACCGGTGGCCCTCGGCGCGGAGCGCGGCCATGTCGTCGAGGACGTCGGCCAGCATGACGTCGAGGTCGGTGTTGTGGTCGCTGTCGGCGATGTAGGCCATCCGGTGCACGGGGTGGGGAAACGACTCGCCCAGCCGGCACAGCGAGATGACGGCGAAGTCCTGCTCGCTGTAGCGGGCGCCGTCGAGGTTGCCCGCCCAGATGCCCGGCAGCACCTCCTGCGGACCGATCCGCGGGATCACCCCGGGGTCGTAGCTCTGCTGCGCGCCGCCGTCGAGCGCGGCCGCCAGCTGCTGCAGGTCGGCCAGCCGCCACACCCGCTCGCCGTGCCCCGGGACGCGCCCGTGGACGACGGACGACCAGCGCATCGGGATGCCGCCCATCCCGTACACCGCCCCGGCCAGCCCGCCGGCGACCGCGGCGACGGTGTCGGTGTCACCGCCCAGGTCGATCGCCAGCCGCAGCACCTCGGCGAACGACGTCCCGTGTCGGAGTGCCCACACCGCCTGGCCGAGCGTCGGCCACACCGCGCGGTTGGGCATGCCGGGCTCCGGCGTCCAGTCCGGCGCGAGCACCGCCGCGTACCGCTCGCGGTGCTCGTCGGCCACCGCCTCCAGCGCCGCGGGGACGGCGGCCAGCGGGTCGCCGCCGTCGAGCGCCACCCGCACCAGCTCGTGGAGGACCGCGCAGCCCTCACCGGCCGCGGGGTCGCCATGGGTCAGTGCCGAGATGCGCCGGGCGGCGTCCGTGGTGGCCTGGTGGCCCTCGCGGGCGAACCGGATCGCGGCGGGCGTGGTGCGCATCAGCGAGCCGTTGCCGGCCGCCCGTCCGGTGCGCCGGAAGTGCTCGCCCGCGGCGGTGTCCCACGGCAGGCCGGAGCCGAGGACGGCGCGCGTCTGGGTGCCGACGTCCGGCGGGTCCGCCGCCGCCCAGCGCAGGAACCGGTCGAACAGGTCGGCCTCGTCCAGCCCGCCGCGCTCGGCCAGGGACGTCGCGACGAGCAGCGCCATCTGCGTGTCGTCGGTGAACTCGCCGGGCTCCCGGCCGAGGGTCCCGCCGCCGCACATCTCGGTGTGCGCGCCGCGGGCCGGGGTGGGGAAGCGGGCGGAGAACCGACCGGGCGGACCGAACTCGAACGGTGCGCCGAGTGCATCCCCGACGGCCGAGCCGACCAGTGCGCCGACGGCGCGGTGCGAGCGGTGCATGCGCGGGATCACGCGAGCATCGTGCACATCCCGCGCGCCGCTCCGTCAGGCGCTGACCTCCGCACGGGGTGGGGAGCGACGGGGGCCGGACGCGAGGTGCCCCGGCCGGCAGCGTCGCCGGCCGGGGCACCCGGTGCGAACAGGTCAGGCGACCCGGCGGGCGCCCGCGTAGCTCGGCATGGAGTCGAGGTTCATGACCTGGACCGGCTTGCTGGAGTTGAGGGCGTGCACGATCTGGCCGTTGCCGATGTACATCGCCACGTGCGAGACCGGGCTGTAGAAGAACACCAGGTCGCCGGGCTTCAGGTTGGCCTTCGACACCGGGGTGCCGATCGTCGACTGCGCCCTCGAGGTGCGCGGGATCGAGATGCCGGCCGCCTTGTAGGAGAAGCTGGTCAGCCCCGAGCAGTCGAAGGAGTTCGGGCCGGTGGCGCCGTACACGTACCGGTCACCCACCTGGGCGAGCGCGGTGTTGACGGCGGTCTGCGCGGCGCTGCTGGCCGCGGCGGCCGGCGCCGCGGTGACGGCCGGGGCCGCGGCGAGGGCCGCACCCGTCGCCCCACCCACAGCGGCCGAGGCGGGAGCGGGAGCGAGGGCGATCCCGGCGCCGGCGATGGCGGCGACGGCGACACCCCGGAACGAGCGACGAGCGAAGGACGTGCGGGCAGTCGTCATCGACGACGGTTCTCCTGTTCTCCACGACCGCCTACCGGGTTAGCTGACGGGTTCGGACGGGGGAGTCGCCCGGCGCGACGAGTCGCGCTTCACCCCAGTGCTGCGGTGGGTCCCCGGCCTGCGCACCGGTCATCGACCGGTGCACGGTTCGGCGGCGTCCGTCGGGTGTCGCACGGTCAGCGACGCGGGCCCTCCGGACGGCGACCGACGGTAGGTGGGCCCTAAGGCCCTGTCCAAAGTGGGGACGGGG
>DASQXT010000555.1:0-7972 GCA_035639575.1 Geodermatophilus sp. | reverse complement strand
GCGATGGAGACCTGGAACAGCGGGACGCCGTTCCGCGAGACGCTGCGCAAGCGCGCCGCGGACGCGGGCGTGACGCTGGACGAGGCGCGGCTCGACGAGATCTGCCGGCCGGAGCGGTACGTGGCCAACCTCGGGCCGCTGTTCGACCGGCTCGCGGCCCTGTCGTGACCGTGGCCCTGCCCCTCGTCGCCCGGGGCAAGGTGCGCGAGGTGTACGACGCCGGCTCCGACCGGCTGCTGCTCGTGGCCTCCGACCGGATCTCCGCCTACGACCACGTGCTGCCCACGCCCATCCCGGACAAGGGCCGGGTGCTCACGCAGCTGTCGGTGTGGTGGTTCGACCAGCTGACGCCGGTGCTGTCGTCCTTCGCCGCGACCCACCACCTGGTGTCCGCGACCGACGTGCCGGCGGAGGTCGCCGGACGGGCGATGCTGGTGCGCCGGCTGGAGATGCTGCCGGTCGAGTGCGTGGCCCGCGGCTACCTCTCGGGCTCCGGCACGGTCGAGTACCAGCGCACCGGGTCCATCCGCGACGTCCCGCTGCCCGCCGGGCTGGTCGAGGGCTCGCGGCTGCCCGAGCCGGTGTTCACGCCGTCCACCAAGGCCGAGCAGGGCGAGCACGACGAGGCGATCGACTTCGCCGCCGTCGTCACCGCGGTCGGGGCCGAGCGGGCCGAGCAGCTGCGCGAGCTGACCCTCGCGCTGTACCGGCGCGGCGCGGAGATCGCCCTGGACGCCGGCATCGTGCTGGCCGACACCAAGGTCGAGTTCGGTCTCGGCCCGGACGGCGGGCTGGTGCTCGGCGACGAGGTGCTCACGCCGGACTCCTCGCGCTTCTGGCCGGCCACGCTGTGGTCACCCGGGGCCGCGCAGCCCTCGTTCGACAAGCAGTACGTCCGCGACTGGCTCACGTCGTCGGGCTGGGACCGCGTCTCCCCGCCGCCGGAGCTGCCCGCCGACGTCGTCGAGGCCACCCGCGAGCGCTACGTGACCGCCTACGAGCGCCTGACCGGCCGAACCTTCACCTGACCCCGCTCGGCTGCGACCCCGCGTGCGGCTGTGGACGACGCCAGCAGGCGTGCGCCCTTCGGCCAGAGTGCGCGGGTGCCGACGCGTCCTGTTCGATCCACCATCACGGGTCCCACGACCAGGGCCGGCGCGCTCGCCGCAGGCGTCCGTGACTGGCAGCTCCGTCACGCCGGGGTCGAGCGTCTCTCGCGGGACACCTACCTGCCACGGGCGATGTCCGGTGAGGTGCGTTCCCGGCTCGCGGCTGTGCTGCTGACCGCGCCTCCCGGATCCGTGGCCAGCCATGCCACGGCTGCGGCCCTGTGGGGGGTGGAGATCCCTATGCAGGACCGGTCGGACCGGCGGGTCCACGTCACCGTGCCCATGGTGTCCCGGTCCGAGAGCCGACGGGACCGCCAGGTCCACCGCACGACGCTGCCGGACGAGGACGTCACCCGGCGGGAGGCCGTGCCCGTCACGACCCCCGCGCGCACGTGGCGGGACCTCGCGGGGGCGCTCGAGCCGGCCGCGCTCCTCGCCGTCACCGACCAGCTGCTGGCCCGCTGGTGCGATCGTCCCGACCTCGAGGCCCACCTTGCTCGCCGCCCCACAGGTCGCGGGTCCGCGCGGGCCCGGGTCGTGCTGCCCGTCGCCGATCCTCGGGCCGAGTCGCCCATGGAGTCGGTGCTGCGCTGGCTCCTCCACGAGGCCGGGCTGCCCGCACCGGAGTTGCAGCACATCGTCCGGGACGATGCAGGCAGGTTCCTCGGCCGAGCTGATCTCGCCTGGCCGGAGCAGCAGGTGCTCGTCGAGTTCGACGGCGACGTGCACCGCGAGCGCGACGTGTTCGTCAGCGACCTGCGCCGGCAGAACCGGCTGGTCGCTGCCGGCTGGACGGTGCTGCGGTTCACCTCCGCGGACGTGCTGGGCCGTCCGGACGAGGTGGTCGCGGAGATCCGCCGGGCCCTCCGTTGACGAGATCGGCGGTCTCGTGGCCATCAGCCGCTGATCACCACGAGACCGCCGATCTCGCGTGTGAGGAAGGCCGCGACCAACGCGCTCCGGTCAGTGGCCCGCGCCACCCCGGTACCCTGGACCGCGTGCCTCGGGTGGTCGTCGACGTCGTGCTGAAGCCGGAGATCTCCGACCCCCAGGGTCAGGCGGTGCTGGGAGCGCTGGGCCGGCTCGGCCACGACGGCGTCCGCAGCGTCCGCCAGGGCAAGCACTTCGTCCTCGAGGTCGAGGGCACCCCCGACGAGGCCGAGTTGACGCAGATCGCCGAGACGCTGCTGGCCAACCCGGTCATCGAGGACGTCGAGCTCCACCTCCCGACCGACTGAGGAGCACCTCTCCGTGCGCATCGGTGTCATCACCTTCCCGGGCTCCCTGGACGACGTCGACGCCGCGCGCGCGGTGCGTCTGGCCGGGGCCGAGCCCGTCGCGCTGTGGCACGACGACCACGATCTGCAGGACGTCGACGCCGTCGTCCTGCCCGGTGGCTTCTCCTACGGCGACTACCTGCGGGCCGGCGCCATCGCCGCGCGGGCGCCGATGATGGCCGACGTCGTCGACCGCGCCCGCCAGGGCATGCCGGTGCTGGGCATCTGCAACGGGTTCCAGGTGCTCTGCGAGGCCGGCCTGCTGCCGGGCGCGCTCACCCGCAACGGCCACCTGCACTTCCGCAACCGCGATCAGGCGCTGCGCATCGAGCGCGCGGACACCGCGTGGACGCAGGACTACCAGGCCGGTCAGCGGATCGTCGTCCCGGTCAAGAACGGCGAGGGCCGCTACGTGGCCGCGCCGGCCGACCTCGACCGGATCGAGGGCGAGGGCCGGGTCGCCGTCCGCTACGTCGAGGGCAACCCCAACGGCTCGATGCGCGACATCGCCGGCGTCACCAGCGAGAACGGCCGCGTCGTCGGGCTGATGCCGCACCCCGAGCACGCCGTCGAGGACCTCACCGGCCCGAGCACCGACGGGCTCGGCTTCTTCACCTCCGTGCTGAAGGCGGTCGTCGCAGCGTGAGCCAGGACAGCGCGACCCAGGGACTGAGCGACCTCGACACCGGGCCCGGACCGCTGTCGCACCAGCTCGACACCGTCGAGCTCGCCGCGCGGACGCCGGACCTCGAGCAGCCGTACAGCGAGCTGGGCCTGAAGTCCGACGAGTACGCCCGGATCCGCGACATCCTCGGCCGCCGACCCACCACCGCCGAGCTGGCCATGTACTCGGTCATGTGGAGCGAGCACTGCTCCTACAAGAGCTCGAAGGTGCACCTGCGCCGCTTCGGGGACCTGCCGCGCAGCGAGGCGCTGCTGGTGGGCATCGGCGAGAACGCCGGCGTGGTGGACGTCGGCGACGGCTACGCGGTGACCTTCAAGGTCGAGTCGCACAACCACCCCAGCTACGTCGAGCCCTACCAGGGCGCGGCCACCGGGGTCGGCGGCATCGTGCGCGACATCCTCACCATGGGCGCCCGCCCGGTCGCCGTCATGGACTCGCTGCGCTTCGGCTCGGCCGACGCCGCCGACACCGCCCGGGTGCTCCCCGGCGTCGTCGCCGGCGTGGGCGGCTACGGCAACTGCCTGGGCCTGCCCAACATCGGCGGCGAGCTGCTCTTCGACGACTGCTACGCCGGCAACCCGCTGGTCAACGCGCTGTGCGTCGGCGTGATGAGGCACGAGGACGTCCGGCTGGCCAAGGCCGAGGGTGTCGGCAACAAGGTCGTGCTCTTCGGCGCCCGCACCGGCGGCGACGGCATCGGCGGCGTCTCGGTGCTGGCCAGCGAGACCTTCGACGAGGAGGGGCCGGCCAAGCGCCCGAGCGTGCAGGTCGGCGACCCGTTCACCGAGAAGCTGCTGATCGAGGCCTGCCTGGAGATCTTCCGCGAGGACCTGGTCACCGGCATCCAGGACCTCGGCGGCGCCGGCCTGTCCTGCGCGACGAGCGAGCTGGCCAGCGCCGGCACCGGCGGCATGCACGTCGTCCTGGACGCCGTCCCGCTGCGCGACAGCACCTTGACGCCCGCCGAGATCCTGATGAGCGAGTCGCAGGAGCGCATGTGCGCCATCGTCGAGCCGGGCAAGGTCGACGCCTTCCTCGCCGTCTGCCGCCGGTGGGGCGTGCTGGCCACCGTCATCGGTGAGGTCACCGACGGCGACCGGCTGACCGTCGACTGGCACGGGGAGCGCATCGTCGACGTCCCGCCGCGGACCGTCGCCCACGAGGGCCCGGTGTACGACCGGCCGATGCGGCGCCCGGCCGACCTCGACGACCTGCAGGCCGACGACCCGGCCGCCCTGCCCCGCCCGACGACCCCCGAGGAGCTCGCCGCGCACTGGCTGGCCGTCGTCGCCAGCCCCGACGGCGCGGACAAGACCTGGGTCACCGAGCAGTACGACCGCTACGTCCGCGGCAACACCGTGCTCGCCCAGCCCGACGACGCCGGCGTGGTGCGCATCGACGAGGAGACCTCCCGCGGCATCGCGCTCGCCCTCGACGGCAACGGCCGCTACGCGCGGCTGGACCCGTACACCGGCGCGCAGCTCAACCTCGCCGAGGCCTACCGGAACGTGGCGGTGAGCGGCGCCCGCCCGCTGGCGGTCACCAACTGCCTCAACTTCGGCTCCCCCGAGGAGCCGGAGGTGATGTGGCAGTTCGCCGAGGCCGTCCGCGGCCTGGCCGACGCCTGCCGTGACCTGGGCCTGCCGGTCACCGGCGGCAACGTCAGCCTCTACAACCAGACCGGCGACGTCGCGATCAACCCGACGCCGGTCATCGGCGTCCTGGGCGTGCACGAGGACGTCCGGACCCGCGTGCCCACCGGCTGGCGGACGGCGGGGGAGACCGTGCTACTGCTCGGCGTCACCCGGCCGGAGTTCGGCGGCTCCGCCTGGGCGGGCGTCGTCCACGGCCACCTCGGCGGCCGCCCGCCGGCGGTCGACCTGCCCGCCGAGAAGGCGCTCGGCGAGCTGCTGGCCGCGCTCGGCCGCGAGGGTCTGGTCACCTCCGCGCACGACCTGGCCGACGGCGGGCTGGCGCAGGCGCTGGCCGAGTCGGCGCTGCGGTACGGCACGGGCGCGCGACTGACCCTGGACGGCGACGTGTTCACCGCGCTGTTCAGCGAGTCGGCCGCGCGCGTCGTCGTCACCACCACCGACCCGGAGGCGGTGCGGGTCACCGCCGAGTGGGCCGGCGTCCTGGTCACCGAGCTGGGGACGACGGGCGGCGACGTGCTCGCGGTCGACGGCGTCGCCGAGCTGCCGCTGGCCGAGCTGCGGGCCGCCTGGAGCGCCACGCTGCCGGCCCTGTTCGGCACGCCGGAAGCGACCGTGGGCAGCGTCCCGGCGGGGACCGTCCCGACCAGCTGATCCCGGCCGTGCCCCCGTCGACGAGGCCGATCCCGGCCGACGAGCTGCGGGCCGCCGTCGACCCGGTGCGGGCCTGGCTGGCCGGGGAGGCCGAGCAGCCCCCGCGGTCCGTGCTCGGCGCCGCGGTCAGGACGACCGCCCGCTGGCTGGCCCAGCAGGTGCCGGGTCGCTCGGTCGAGCTGCGGGTGCCCCCGCACGTCGCCGTCCAGCTGATCCCCGGGCCGCGGCACACCCGCGGGACGCCACCCAACGTCGTGGAGACCGACGCCGCCACCTGGCTGCGGCTGGTGACCGGGGAGCTCGCCTGGGACCGGGCGGTCGCCGACGGGAGGGTGAGTGCCAGCGGCAACCGCGCCGACCTGAGCCCGCTGCTCCCGCTGCGCCCCCTGTCGCCCTCCGGGCGACACCGCGGCCAGGAGCCGTCCCCCGGCTGAGCGGAGCCGCTGCCCGTGTCCCGGTCGGGGGACCCTCCGGGCCCCCGCTCGACGGGACCCGGACAGAGCAGCGCCCCCGTCCGGATCCCCGGACGGGGGCGCTGCGGTGTGCTGGTGGACTCAGCCGCCGAACAGGGCGCTGGCGGCCTTGATCGTGTTGTAGAGCCCGTAGGCGAGCGGCACGCCCACCAGGGTCCAGGCGAAGGCGATCAGCCCCACCGGGGTGTGCGTGGACTGCCGGTCGTCGGTGGTGGGGTGGCTCATCGGGAGGCGCTCCGTTCCGTGTCGGCGCGAGCGGTGGCGGGGGAGGTGGCCTTCGGCTCGTGCCACTTGCCGGCCACCGGGCGGACCAGCAGGTTGGCGATGAAGCCGATGACCAGCAGGCCGACCATGATGAACAGCGCCGGGCGGTAGTTCGCCGCGACGAGCTGGCCGGGGGTGCCCTGGGTGTCCAGGACGCCGTTGATGATCAGCGGCCCGGCGACACCGGCGGCGGACCATGCGGTCAGCAGCCGGCCGTGGATGGCGCCCACCTGGTAGGTGCCGAACAGGTCGCGCAGGTAGGCCGGGACCGTCGCGAACCCACCGCCGTAGAAGCTGATGATCAGCGCGGCGAGCAGCACGAACAGCCAGGTGGCGGTGCTGCCGACGGTGGCCAGCAGCACGTACAGGACGGCGCCGACGCCCAGGTAGACCATGTAGATCGGCTTGCGGCCGATGTAGTCCGACGTCGTGGACCACACGAACCGGCCGCCCATGTTGAACAGCGACAGCAGGCCGACGAAACCGGCGGCCGTGGCGGCCGCGACGCTGGAGGTCTCCCCGTTGCGGAAGAAGTCCTGGATCATCGGCGCGGCCTGCTCGAGGATGCCGATACCTGCGGTGACGTTGCAGAACAGCGCCGTCCAGACCAGCCAGAACTGCGGCGTCTTGATGGAGTTGGCCGCGGAGACGCTCTCCGTGGTGACCAGGGCCTTCTTCCTGACCGAGGACGGGTCGAAGCCGTCGGGCCGCCAGTCGTCGGCCGGCACCCGGATGATGAAGGCACCGAACATCATGAAGACCAGGTAGACCGCGGCCAGCGTGAAGAACAGCGCCGCGACGGCCTCCCCGTTGGGCACGGTGCCCGCGGTGCCGTCGTAGGCGGGGTCGTAGTAGTTCATCAGCTGGCGGGACAGCGGCGAGGCGATGAGCGCGCCACCACCGAAGCCCATGATCGCCATGCCGGTCGCCAGCCCCGGCCGGTCCGGGAACCACTTGATCAGCGTGGAGACCGGCGAGATGTAGCCGATGCCCAGGCCGATGCCACCCAGGACGCCGTAGCCGAGGTAGAGCAGCCACAGCTGGCCGGTCTCGATGCCCAGACCGCCGACCAGGAAGCCGGAGACCCAGAAGACGGCGGAGGTGAACATCGCCGCCCGGGGACCGTTGCGGTCCACCCAGGTGCCGAACAGGGCGGCAGAGACGCCGAGCATGACGATCGCGATCGAGAAGATGATGCCGATCGCGGTCAGGCTCGCGTCGAAGTGCGCGACGAGCGCGGACTTGTAGACGCTCGTCGCGTACGCCTGGCCGATGCACAGGTGCACGGCGAGCGCCGCCGGCGGGATCAACCAGCGGTTGAAGCCGGGACGGGCCACGATGCGATCTCGGGCCAGGAGACTGGGTACTGCCACGGGACGGACCTCCGGAGGACATCGGTCGGGGGATCCCCCGCCGGTATGGGTCTGTGCCACACGTCACGGACCAGCGGGAACGCTACGTCCGCCCTGGTCGTACCGCTGGCCGGAGTAACTCGATCGGGCTGGTCGAGACCAGATCGTTGCGGAGTCAACCAGCTCCCGGCCGGTCCAACCGCCCCCCGGACCGGGCATAGGCTCCCGCCATGGCCTATGAGGTGAAGGGCGTCGTCGCCCGCAGCAAGGGAGCTCCGGTCAGCGTCGAGACGATCGTCGTGCCCGATCCCGGCCCGGGGGAGGCGGTGGTCGACATCCAGGCGTGCGGGGTGTGCGCCACCGACCTGCACTACCGCGAGGGCAACATCAACGACGAGTTCCCGTTCCTGCTCGGCCACGAGGCCGCCGGCACCGTGGCCGCGGTCGGCGCGGGGGTGACCAACGTCGCGGTGGGGGACTTCGTGGTGCTGAACTGGCGGGCGGTG
>DASQXT010000554.1:0-4120 GCA_035639575.1 Geodermatophilus sp. | reverse complement strand
GAACACCCGTACTGCCGGTTGACGCTCATCGCCAGGACGTCGCCGGTGCCTGGCTCGATGGCGGTGAACACACCCGCGAGCTCGTCGCCCATCGGCAGGGTCTGGAGCACCGACTGGTCGCCGAAGCGCTGCAGGTCCGGCTGCAGCGTCGTCTGGATCGTCAGGCCGCCGTTGTCGATGAGCTCCTGGCTCAGGCCCAGCGTGCCGGTGAGGTAGTCGGCCACGTAGGCGCAGAAGAAGCCGCCGACGGTGGCGTCGATGCAGCCGTTGGGCGGGGCGGCGCCCTGGGCGACCTGCACCGGCTGGGCCGAGACCTCGGCGAACTGGGCCTGGTCGATCTGGCCGAGGTCCAGCATCCGCTGCAGCACCTGGTTGCGGCGGTTGAACGCGTTCTCCGGGTTGGTGACCGGGTCGTCGTTCGACGGGCTCTGCACCAGGCCGGCGAGCATGGCCGCCTGCGGCAGGGTCAGGTCGGCGGCGTCGACGCTGAAGTAGCGCTGCGCCGCGGCCTGCACGCCGTAGGCGCCCTGGCCGAAGTACACGAGGTTGAGGTAGCGGGTGAGGATCTCGTCCTTGGAGTACTCCTCCTCCAGGGCGAGGGCCATCCGCGCCTCGCGCAGCTTGCGGCCCACGCTCTCCTCGGTGGCCGCCTGCCGCTCCTCGGCGGTGTCGGCGGTCTGCGCGAGGGTCTGCTTGACCAGCTGCTGCGTGAGCGTCGAGCCGCCCTCCCGCACCGACCCGGCCGCCACGTTGGTCGCCAGCGCCCGCAGCGTGCCCTGCACGTCGAGGCCGTTGTGCTCCTCGAAGCGGGAGTCCTCGATCGCGACCAGCGCCTGCTTCATCACCGGGGCGATCCGGTCGGAGGCCACCGGCGTCCGGTTGTCGCGGTAGAAGTTGGTGATCAGCGACCCGTCGGCCGCCAGCACGCGGGTGCTGCCTGCCGGCGTCTCGTCGGTCAGCTCGACCGGCAGGGCGTCGAGCAGCGAGGCGGAGTTGCGTGCGGCGAGACCGGTCCCACCCACGAACGGCAGCAGCATCCCGGCGACCAGGGCACCGGCGAGGACGATCGTCGCGGCGAGCTTCGCCAGGACGCGGGCGCGATCGGGGGCGTCGGCAGACATCGGGCGCCAATGTACGTGGCGTCGGGCAGCCGAGCCTCTGCGCTCAGCGACGGCGCGCGGGCAGGATCCGTCGCCGCGGCACGCCCGTCGGCGTGTCGCCGTCCGGGCCGGTCAGCGCGTCGGCCATGCCGCGCAGCCCGTCGAGGTCGTGCACGTCGCCGGCGGCGGCCGGCACGGTGCGGACGGCGACCTCCGGGTGGGCGCTGGTGAAGCGGTCGGCCAGGTGCTGCTCGCGGGTGGCCTGGGCCATCCGCTCGGCGTGCACCCGCAGCGCCCCGGCGGCCAGCTCGGCGTCCGCACCGCCGGCCTCGAGGACCTCCTCGGCGGCCCCCTCGGCACGCGTGGCCGACAGCACCGTCGTCGTCGGCGGGTGGGTGCGGTTGAGCACCAGCCCGGCCAGCGGCATCTGCTCGGCCGACAGCCGGTCGACGAAGTAGGAGGCCTCCCGCAGCGCGTCGGGCTCCGGCGTCGCGACGACGACGAACCAGGTGCCCGGCCGGCGGAGCAGCTCGTAGGTCGCCGTCGCCCGCTCCCGGAAGCCGCCGAACATGGTGTCCAGCGCCGCGACGAACGAGGAGATGTCGCGCAGCAGCTGGCCGCCGAGGATCTTGCTGATGATCCGGCTGAAGAACATGAAGCTGGCACTGGCGATCTTGAAGCCGGTCCGGCTCGGAGCGGTGAGCAGCCGGATCATCGTGCCGTCGAGGAAGCGGCTCATCCGGTTCGGCGCGTCGAGGAAGTCCAGCGCCGACCGCGACGGCGGGGTGTCGACGACGATGAGGTCCCAGCGGTCGCCGGCCCGCAGCTGGCCCAGCTTCTCCATCGCCATGTACTCCTGCGTCCCGGCGAAGGACGAGGACAGCGTCTGGTAGAAGGGGTTGTCGAGGATCTGCTGCGCCCGCTCGGGTGTGGAGTGCGCCACGACGATGTCGTCGAACGTGCGCTTCATGTCCAGCATCATCGCGTGCAGCTCGCCCCGGGTCCCCGGGACGTCGACCCGCCGCGGCTCGTTGTCCAGCTCCACCAGGCCCAGCGACTGGGCCAGCCGGCGCGCCGGGTCGATGGTGAGGACGACGACGGTGCGGCCGGCCTCCGCCGCGGCCAGCGCCAGCGCCGCCGACGTCGTCGTCTTGCCCACGCCGCCGGCGCCGCAGCAGACGACGATCCGGGTGTCGGGGTCGGTGATCAGCTCGGCGAGCTCGAGCGGCAGGGCCTCCGGCGCGGGCGGTGCGGGCGGCCGCGGCTGCCGGCGGGTGCGCTCGGTCGTCTGCGTCATGCCGCGCCTCCGCTCGCTCCCGCGGGGCGCTCCGCTCCTCGCTCGTTCCTCGCTGACGGGCTTCCGCCCCTGTCCGCTCGCCCCACCTCGGTCCGCAGGTGCTGCTCCAGTCGGCCGGCGAGCTGGAACAGCGCCCCGAGGTCGATGGGGCCGGGCAGCAGCGGCAGCTCGACGGTCGGGCGGCCGAGTGCCTCGACCTCGTCGCGCAGCTCGTCCTGGGCGGCCCAGCGCCGGGCGTGCTCGGTGGCCTCGGTGGCCAGCGCGTCGGCCAGCTCCGCGACGTCCTGCAGCCCCGCCGCGGCCAGCCCCGGCGCCAGGTCGGCGCCGATCAGGCCGCTGTCGGCGGCGCGGGCGAGCGCCGGCTCCGGCAGCGCGGGCTCGGCGGCCATGTTCACCACGACCGAGCCCACGGGCAGCCCGGCGGCGGTGAGCTCGGCGATGGCGTCGGCGGTCTCCTGGACCGGCATGTCCTCGAGCAGCGTCACCAGGTGCACCGCCGTCTGCGGTGACTTGAGCACGGCCATCACGCCGTCGCTCTGCGTCTTGATCGGCCCCGAGCGGGTCAGCCCCGCCATCTCGCCGGTGACGTTGAGGAAGCGGGTGATGCGGCCGGTCGGCGGTGCGTCGACGATGACGGCGTCGTAGACCGGGCGGCCGTCGTGGCGGCGCGTCACCGCCTCCTTGACCTTGCCGGTGAGCAGCACGTCGCGCAGGCCGGGGGCGATGGTCGTGGCGAAGTCGACGGCGCCCACCCGGCGCAGCGCCCGGCCCGCCCGGCGCAGGTTGTAGAACATCTCCAGGTACTCGAGGAGGGCCTCCTCGACGTCGATCGCCAGCGCCTTCACCTCACCGCCACCGCGGGCGACCGCGACCCGCCGCTCCTCGTAGGGCAGCGGTGGGGTGTCGAACAGCTGCGCGATGCCCTGGCGGCCCTCGGTCTCGACGAGCAGCACCTGGCGGCCGTCGGCGGCCAGGGCGAGGGCGAGGGCCGCGGCGACCGTGGTCTTCCCGGTCCCGCCCTTCCCGGTGACGACGTGGCAGCGCACGGAGGAGGGGACCGGACTCACGGACACGAGACTAGAAGGACCTCGTCGTCCCCACCCTTCGCAGGCTCGAGGCGGGGCCCGGGACGGGGCCGATGGGCTGCGCTAGCGTCGCGCCCATGAGTGAACCGGCCCGCGTGAAGTGGGAGTACGCCACCATCCCGCTGCTGATCCACAACACCAAGGCGATCCTCGACTCGTGGGGCGTCGACGGGTGGGAGCTGGTCACCGTGCTGCCCGGCCCCGGCGGGGCCGACCAGCCCGTGGCCTACCTCAAGCGCCCCCACGGCTGAGCCGGTCATGACCGGCCCGCAGACCTCCAGCTGGCACGCCCGGCTGGCCGAACTCGGCATCCGGCTGCCCTCGGTCGCCGCACCGGTCGCCGCCTACGTCCCGGCGGTGCGCAGCGGCCAGCTGGTCTTCACCTCCGGTCAGCTGCCGTTCGTGGACGGCGGCCTGCGGCGCACCGGCAAGGTCGGCGGCTCGGTCGACCCCGAGGACGCCGCCCACGACGCCAAGCTGTGCGCCCTCAACGCCCTGGCCGCGGTCGACGACCTGGTGGGGCTGGACGAGGTGGCCCGCGTCGTCCGGGTCGTCGGCTACGTGGCCAGCGCCGAGGGTTTCACCGGCCAGCCGCGGGTGGTCAACGGCGCCAGCGAGCTGCTCGGCCGGATCTTCGG
>DASQXT010000553.1:0-10376 GCA_035639575.1 Geodermatophilus sp. | reverse complement strand
CGGGTGCGGTGTCCCCGCTCACCGCCGGCGGCCTCGACCCGTGCCTGCGCCTGTCGGGACACGCGGCCGACGTCCTCGACGACGCGCTGCGCAGCGGGCGGCCGGACGCGCTCCAGCGGTACGACGGTGCCGCGCTGCGCGCCCGCTTCCGGGGGCGGCTCGCGCTGCGCCGGGGACTGGCCCAGGTGCGCACACCCGCCGTCGCCGCGGCCGCGTTCCCCCTGCTGCGCACGCCGGTCGGGCGGGCGGCGGCCCGCCGCATCCTCTTCGGTGACCGGTCCTTCCCCGCTCCCTGACCGCCCGGCCGGGTCGGCGCTCGGCGGAGCTGACGAGACCGGCCGGGGGCTGGAGGCGCTGGGAGGTCAGCGGTCCGGGTCGTTGGCGGTCACGCAGAAGGGCAGGCCGGCCGGGTCCTCCAGGGCGACGAACCCGTTGCCGGGCCAGAGCTCCCGGGCGCCCAGCGCCCGTACCCGGGTGACCTCGGCCGCCAGGTCGTCGCTGCCGAGGTCGAGGTGGGCGCGGGCCCGCGGAGCGCCGTCGTCGTCGCCGAGTCGTTGCACGAGCAGCTGCACCGGGCTCGCGGCACGGTGCACCAGGCGGGCGAACTCCGGATCCTCCACCGGCTCGTCGGCCCATCCGGTCGCCGACCGCCAGAACGCCAGCTCGGCGTCGTACCGCTCCGCGGGGACGTCGACGCAGAGCTGCACCAGCCGGCTGCGGTGCCCGCCCGGCCATGCCGTGGCGGCGGGCCGCTGGTGCGACGAGGACTCGGCGCACACGCAGAAGGGCAGCCCGGCCGGGGAGGCCATCACCTGCCACCCGTCCCCGGTGTGCTCGCGGACCGCACCGAGCCGCTCGAGGCGGGCGGGGTCGACGTCGAGGTCGCCCAGCAGGTCCAGGTGTACCCGCGGCGCGCCGTCGATGGTCTGCACGTGCAGGTAGGGGGTGCCGGTCGGCGGCGTGAGCGAGGTGAACTCGGGGTGGCCGGGCCACGCCCCGCCCGTCGACCAGCCGGTCACCGCCGACCAGAACGCCCGCGTCACCTCGACGTGCTCGGCGGGCACGTCGACGAAGGCGTGCACCCACGCCACCGGTGTCGGCACGAGGGCGAGGTTGGCACATCCGCCGCCGTCGGCACAGGGTGGCGGTGCCGGGTGGTCCAGGGGGCCGCGGTCAGGCCCGGGTCGGTCGTCGCCCGCCCGACGGAGCGCGTCGGACCAGGCCGGCGTGGGCCCCGGCCAGGGAGCCTGGGGCATGACGCCGGCCGGGGGACGCGGTCGCACCCCGTACGGTGTGCGGGGCCTCACCGCGGCGATCCGCCGGCGCGGCCCGGCCCGCTCGTACGGTGGAGGGGACGCGCCGGGACGCCGGCCGGTGGCCCGGCGTCCGACCTCCCAGACCCAGCGCAGCGGGGCGCCAGCGTCCCCGCCCGACCGAGGACACCGCCATGACCTCTGCCTCCGCCTCCGACTCAGCGCGACCCCGCCGCCGGGTGCGCGGGAGCGGCTGCCCCGCGGTCGTCGTCCGGTGGGTGGGGTGGCTGGCGCTCCTGGACTCCTGGTCCCCGGACAGCTCCCGCCGGGGCTCCTCCTCGGCCGCGCGGCGGCGGCTCCGGGACGAGTGGAGCCGCTCCGGGGCCCTCACCGAGGCCCAGGCCCGCGCCCTGCTGACCCTCGACGAGACGACGCCCTGGCAGGTCTGACCACCGTCCCCGCGTCCCTCGCACGGGTGGTCGGCGGGGTGGCGGGGCCGGCGCGCGTCCCGACGCGTGGACGCCCCCGTCCACGGAACGCGGTCGTTCTGCGGGGCCTCGTGCCATCCCCCATGATCCTGGCTGACGGTCGGACCCCGACCGTCCCGCAGGGCACGAGGGAGCGGACATGGCACACGGCCCCGTCGCCGAGGGCGGCGACCTCCACAAGGGACTCAAGCAGCGCCACCTGACGATGATCGCCATCGGCGGCGTCATCGGTGCGGGCCTGTTCGTCGGCTCGGGCGCGATCATCGGGGAGGTCGGCCCCGCGTCGTTCCTGACCTACGCGATGACCGGCGTCCTCATCGTCATGGTCATGCGGATGCTCGGGGAGATGGCGGTCGCCAACCCCTCGACGGGGTCCTTCGCCGACTACGCCCGGCAGTCGCTCGGCGGCTGGGCCGGCTTCAGCGTGGGCTGGCTGTACTGGTACTTCTGGGTCATCGTCGTCGGCTTCGAGGCCGTGGCCGGCGCGGGCATCCTGCAGCGCTGGCTGCCCGGCGTGCCGCTGTGGCTCATGGCGCTCGGCCTCATGGTGCTCATGACGGCGACCAACCTGTTCTCGGTGGCCTCCTACGGGGAGTTCGAGTACTGGTTCGCCGGGGTCAAGGTCGCCACGATCATGGTCTTCATCGCGCTGGGCACCCTCTTCGTGCTGGGGCTCTGGCCGGGCCGCGACCTGGACTTCTCCAACCTGACCGCGCACGGCGGGTTCCTGCCCAACGGCGTCGGCGCGCTGTTCTCGGGCATCGTCATCGTGATCTTCTCGATGGTCGGCGCGGAGATCGCCACCATCGCGGCCGCGGAGTCCGACGAGCCCGAGCGGGGGATCGTCAAGGCGACCAACTCCGTGGTCTTCCGGATCTCGATCTTCTTCGTCGGCTCGATCTTCCTGATCGCGACGATCCTGCCCTGGAACTCCACGAGGCTCGGCGGGTCGCCGTACGTGGCCGCGATGGAGCAGATGGGGATCCCGGCGGCGGCCGAGATCATGAACGCGGTCGTGCTCACCGCGGTGCTGTCCTGCCTGAACTCCGGCCTCTACACGGCCTCCCGCATGCTCTTCGTGCTCGCCGCCCGGCACGAGGCGCCCGGCCGGATGCTGAGGATCAGCAAGCGCGGGGTGCCCGCCTGGGCGATCCTGTCGTCCTCGGTGATCGGGTTCCTCTGCGTGGTCGCCGCCTACGTGTCCCCGGACACCGTGTTCCTGTTCCTGTTGAACTCCTCCGGCGCGATCATCCTGTTCGTCTACCTGCTGATCGCGCTGTCCCAGCTGCGGATGCGGCCGACGATCCCGCCGGAGCGGCTGCGGGTGAAGATGTGGTTCTACCCGGTCCTCACCCTGCTCACGGCGGCCGCCATCGTGGCCATCCTCGTGCAGATGTTCGTCGACCCGGACACCCGGTCGCAGATCCTGCTCAGCCTGCTCGCCTGGGCGCTCGTGCTGGTGGCCTACGTCGTCCGGCGCAAGGCGATCGGCGAGGCCCACCTGACGGAGGAGGGGACCACCGCCGAGCAGCGTGCGGACCGGTGGATGCACGAGCACGGCGCCGTGGTCGACACCGAGGTGGACGCCGCCGTGGGGGAGGGGCGGCTCGACCCGCGCGTCATCCGGCGGATGGAGGAGGAGGGCTATCCCACCGAGGGCCCCTGAGCGAGGGACCGGAGGTCAGTCGGCGGTCATGGCGCGACGGCGGACGCGCTCGTCGTAGCGGTCCCGCCGCGCACTGATCGGCCGGCCGAGGTACTCGCCCAGCGTGACCCCGGCGGCGAGGGCGAGCCCGATCGCCGCCGCCCCCACCAGGGCGCCCAGGCCACCCTCGATGTCGGCTTCGACGACGATCGCGAACAGGCCCCGGTAGATCGCCAGCCCCGGCAGCAGCGGGACGATGCCGCAGACCGCGACGAGCTGCGGCGGGATCCGGAGCCGGTCGGTCAGCAGCTCTCCGCCGAACCCGAGGACGACGGCCGCGACCCCGCTGGCCAGCGCGGGCCCCGCGCCGATCCCGCCGGCCGCCCAGGACGTGGTCCACGCCAGGGCTCCGGCTCCCGCGGCGAGGACGACGGCGCGCGGCCGGGCGTGGCAGGCCACCGACCAGCCCGCGGCGATCCCGGTCGAGGCGGCCAGCCCGACGACGAAGGGCACGGTCGAGAGCCCGGTGTCGACGACGTTCAGCGGGATCCCGGCCCGCCGGGCGGCGTCCAGCACGGCGGCGATGCCCACGACGATGCCGGTGGTCAGCGTCACGACCTCGAAGGCCCGGGCCGCGGCGGTCACCGGGAAGCCGCTGATCGCGTCCTGGGCGGCGCCGACCAGGGACAGCCCGGCGAGCAGCACGACGATGCCGGCCGCGACGACCAGGGAGGTGCGCACGTCGACGTCCCAGGCGAGCAGCAGGACGGCGACCCCGGTGGCGAGCGCGGCGCCGGCCGCCTGCTGGAAGAACGAGGGCAGGCTGCGCCGGTTGAGCACCCGCAGCACCTGCTCGATGAGGGCGGTGGTCAGCGCCGCGATGATGGCCTCCAGCCAGCCGCCGCCCAGGAGGAACGCCACGGAACCGGCGACGCCGGCCCAGCCCAGCGCGTCCACGGTGCGTCGGTACGTGGCGGGTGCCGACACGACGTGGTCCAGCCGGCGGTGGGCCTCCTCGACGTCCAGGGCGCCTGCGCCGACCGCGCGGGCCAGCTCGGTGATCCCCTGCAGGCGGGTGTAGTCCGTCCGGCTCGCGCGCACGGTCCGCATCGCGGTGAGCGGCACCGCGTCCTCCCGGTCGTAGCTGAGCGTGATCGACGTGAAGGTCACGTCGACCTGGCAGTGCGCCAGCCCGTAGCCGGCGGCCACCCGCAGCACCGTCGCGGTCACGTCGGCGGCAGACGCCCCGACGGCGAGCATCGACGCCCCGACGCGCAGGGCCAGCCCCAGCGCGGCGTGCGCCGCGAGGTCGTCCATCCCACCGCGCTGCGCCCGCAGGCCGATCGGCGCGGTCGGCGGGTCGTTCCCCGCGATGGCCTGCCAGACCCGCTCCGGCATGCGCACGTACGTCGAGAGGCGGGACCGGGCACGGGCGGACACGCCCTCAGGCTAGGTCGGCACCGCGGGGAACCGGGCGACGCTCGCGTCGTCCGGTCGGCCGGGGCGGCCCGGTGTCATCGAGGTCCGGATGGCGTCGATGACCGCGCGCACCCCCGGCTGCGGCGCCGGCTCCCGCCGGTGCGCCAGCACCATGGTCCGCTCCACCCGGTCGGTGAGGGGCACCGTGGCCAGGCCCTCCCGGCGCAGCGCGAGCATCAGGTCCGTGACCGGCGCGACGCCGAGGCCGGCGGCGACCAGCGACAGCGTCGAGGCGGTGTCGGTCACGACGTGGTCGACTCGGGGCTCGAAGTCCAGCCGGCGGCAGGCCAGGCGCACGGCGCGGCCGTAGGAGCTCTGCTCCGGCGGCAGGATCCACGGCTCGTCGGCGAAGTCCCGCAGCGAGGCCGGGCCCTCGCGCGCCGCGCGACCGGCGGCGGTGGCCATCGCGAACCGCTCGGTGCCGAGCACGAGCAGCGCCACGTCCCGGGCCCGCGGGATGGGGGCCTGCGGGTAGTCGACGCCGAAGGCGAGGTCGACGCGCCCGGCGGCCACGGCCGAGGTGGCGTCGTCCACGTCGACCTCCACCGACCGCAGGCCGACGCCGGGGCAGTGCTCGCGCACCCGCAGCAGGGCCCGGGGCAGCAGCGCGGCCGCCGTCCCGAAGACGCCGATGAGGACCTGCGCCCGCGGGCCCCCGGACAGCCCGGCCAGCGCGAGCTCGGTCTGCCGGGCCAGCGACAGCAGCCCCACCGCGTGGTCGGCGAGCAACCGGCCGGCGTCGGTGAGCTGCAGACGCCGGCCGACCTGGGTGAACAGCTCGGCCCGCACCGAGCGCTCGAGGGCGGCCATCTGCTGGGAGACCGCCCCGGTGGTGTAGCCGAGGGCCGCCGCGGCCGCCGTCATGCTGCCGGTCTCCCGGACCTCGACCAGGGTCCGCAGCTTGACCAGGTCGAGGCCGGTGTCCATGCAGGAACGCTAAACGGCGGAGTCGACGAACCGTGGATGGTGCTGCACGTCGCCAGGCCGCATGATCGCAGCGCACCCGGCACTCGCCCCGCTTCCCCGCAAGGACCGGAATGACCGCTCAGCCGCCACCCTCGGCCTCGGTCGTCGTCGTCGGCGGCGGCATCACCGGCCTGAGCGCGGCCCACGCCCTGGCCCGGGCCGGGGTGCGGGACGTCGTGCTGCTGGACGCCGGCGCGCTCGGCTCCGGCTCGACCTGCAGGGCGGCCGGCGGCGTCCGGGCGCAGTTCTCCGACCCCGTCAACATCGCCCTCGGCGCGCGCAGCCTGGAGACCTTCCGCGACTTCCCGCGGCTGTTCGGCCAGGAGATCGACCTCCAGCAGGTCGGCTACCTCTTCCTGCTCGACACCCCGGGCGACGTGGCCGCCTTCGAGGCCAACGTGGCGCTGCAGAACTCACTCGGCGTCCCGAGCCGCATGGTCGGGGTCGACGAGGCCCGGCGGCTGTCCCCGCTCGTCGACCCCGAGGGGCTGCTCGCCGCGGCGTACTCGCCGACCGACGGCCACTGCACGCCGGAGGCCGTCGTCCTCGGATACGCCTCGGCCGCCCGGCGGGCCGGTGCCACGCTGCTGCCGCACTGCCCGGTCACCGGGATCGACGTCCGGGACGGCCGGGTCGGCGGCGTGCGGACCGCGGCCGGGACGATCCGGACCGACGCGGTCGTCTGCGCCGCGGGGGCCTGGTCGGCCGAGGTCGGTTCCTGGGCGGGTGTCGACCTCCCGGTCACCCCGCTGCGCCGGCAGATCCTGGTCACCGAGCCGGTGCCCGGCCTCGACCCGCACACGCCCTTCACCATCGACTTCACCACCAGCTTCTACTTCCACCGCGAGGGGCCCGGGCTGCTGCTGGGCATGTCCGACCCCGACGAGACGCCGGGCTTCGCGCTGTCCCGGTCCGACGCCTGGCTGCCGCGCCTCGGCGCGGCGATCGAGCGGCGGGCGCCGGCGTTGGCCGACGTCGGCGTCGCGGGCGGCTGGGCCGGGCTGTACGAGATGACCCCGGACCACAACGCCCTCATCGGCCGGGCCGACACGGTGGAGGGCTTCCTGTACGCGACCGGGTTCTCGGGGCACGGTTTCCTGATGGGGCCGGCCGTGGGCGAGGTCGTGCGCGACCTGTACCTGGGGCAGGAGCCCGTCGTCGACGTCTCCGGGCTCAGCGCCGCACGCTTCGCCGGCGCCGACGTCCGGCCCGAGCTGAACATCGTGTGAGAAAGGACCACCGTGCCCCCCACCATTGAAGGACCCCGTCCTCCCCACCCCTCGCAGGCTCGGGGCGGTGCCCTGGACGGGGCCGGTGGCGGGACCCTGCACGGCGGCCACCAGGACGAGGAGGACACCGTGACCGCCCTGCCCACCGCCGAGGACCTCAGCCGTTCGGCGCGGGACGCCGCCGCCCGCTGCGGCGTCGACCTCGACGCCGTCGCCGGCGACCGCCCGGTGACCTCCCCGGTCAACGGCGCGCCGCTGGCCTCCGTCCGCTGGCAGGGTGCGGCCGACGTGTACGACGCGGTCGCCCGCGCCGGCGAGGCGTTCCGGGCGTGGCGGACGGTGCCCGCGCCGGTCCGCGGCGGCCTGGTGCGCCGCTTCGGCGAGCTGCTCCGCGAGCACAAGGCCGACCTCGGCACGCTGGTCAGCCTCGAGGTCGGCAAGATCACCTCCGAGGCCCAGGGTGAGGTCCAGGAGATGATCGACGTCTGCGAGTTCGCCGTCGGGCTCTCGCGGCAGCTCTACGGGAAGACGATCAGCTCCGAGCGCCCCGGCCACCGGCTCATGGAGACCTGGCACCCCCTCGGCGTCGTGGGGGTCATCAGCGCCTTCAACTTCCCGGTCGCCGTCTGGTCGTGGAACACCGCGATCGCGCTGGTCTGCGGCGACCCGGTGGTGTGGAAGCCCTCGGAGCTCGCGCCGCTGTCGGCCCTGGCCTCGGCCGCGCTGCTCGACCGCGCGATCGCCGAGACCGGCGCGCCGGCCGACCTGAGCCAGGTCGTCCTCGGCGGCGCCGACGCCGGCGAGGCGCTGGTGGACTCCCCGGGGGTGACCCTGCTCAGCGCCACCGGGTCGACCCGCATGGGGCGGGCGGTCGGCCCGCGGGTGGCCGACCGCTTCGGCCGCTCCCTGCTCGAGCTCGGCGGCAACAACGCCGCGATCGTGACGCCGTCGGCCGACCTGGACCTCACCACCCGTGGCGTCGTCTTCGCCGCCGCCGGCACGGCCGGGCAGCGGTGCACCACCATGCGCCGGGTCATCGCCCACGTCGACGTCGTCGACGAGCTGACCGACCGGCTCGCCGCCGCGTACCGCCGGCTGCCGATCGGCTCGCCGACCGAGGAGGGGACGCTGGTCGGCCCGCTCATCCACGACGCCGCCTTCAAGGCGATGCAGGACGCGCTCGAGGCCGCGCGGCAGCAGGGCGGCGAGGTCGTCGTGGGCGGGGAGCGCCGGCTGGCCGACGAGGCGCCGGACGCCTACTACGTCGAGCCGGCGATCGTGCGGATGCCGGGGCAGACCGACATCGTGCGGCAGGAGACCTTCGCGCCGGTCCTCTACGTGCTGCCGTACCGGACGCTGGAGGAGGCGATCGCGCTGAACAACGACGTCCCGCAGGGCCTGTCGTCGAGCATCTTCACCTCCGACCAGGCCGAGGCGGAGCGATTCCTGGCCGCCGACGGCTCCGACTGCGGCATCGCCAACGTCAACATCGGGACCTCCGGAGCCGAGATCGGCGGCGCCTTCGGCGGGGAGAAGCAGACCGGGGGCGGCCGGGAGTCCGGCTCCGACGCGTGGCGCAGCTACATGCGCCGCGCGACCAACACGATCAACTACTCCGGTGAGCTGCCCCTGGCCCAGGGGGTGAAGTTCACCGTGTGAGGGAGGACCCCTGCTCCCCGCCCGGTCCGGGGCGTCGCCCTGAGCTCGTGGGGGCGACCCGGACGGGGTCCTCGTTCAGGTGCCGGCGAGGACGTCGATCGCGCGACGGCCGAGGCTGCTCTCCACGTGGCGGCGCATCTGCGCCTCGGCGGCATCGGGGTCGCCGTCGAGGACGGCGGTCATCATCGCCGCATGCTCGGCCTGCACCCGGGCGCGGTCGTCGGGGGAGTCCTCGCGCGCCTCGAGAGCCGCGCGGCGGTAGCGGTCGGCCTTGTCCCACAGGCCGTCGAGCAGGCCGATCAGCAGGTCGTTGTGGCTGGCCCGGTACAGCGCGGTGTGGAAGGCACGGTGCGCCTCGAGGGCGGCGAGGCCGCTGCCGGCGTCCAGGGGCTCCAGTGACGCGGCCCCCTCGCGGATCCGGGTGGCGTCCCGCTCGTCGCGACGCTCGGCGGCCAGCCGGACGGCGAGCGGGTCGAGCTGCTGGCGCACCTCGAACAGGCTGCGGGCCTCGGCGGCCGTGAGCGGGGCGACGCGGGCGTCCCGGTGCGCGCCGAGGAGGACCAGTCCCTCGGCGGAGAGCCGGCGCATGGCCTCGCGCAGCGGGGTGGTGCTGACGTCCAGCTCGGCCGCGAGGGCCTCCTGGTTGAGGACCGCGCCGTGGGGCAGGGCGCCGGACATGATCCGTTCCCGCACCTCGCCGTAGGCGTAGTCCGCCTTCGTGGACATCCGCGGAACCACATGCCCCCTCTCCTTGGAGCTGCTGAGCCTGCGTGCGTGCAGGCTATAGCCTATAACCTATTGTCGGGAGGTGGGCATGACCCGATACGACAGCTTCGGTGCGCGGAAGGTCCTCCGGCTCGGTGGGGAGGAGTTCGAGACGTGGGCGGTGCACGCCGTCCCGGGCGCCGGGGACCTGCCGTTCTCGCTGAAGATCCTCCTCGAGAACCTGCTCCGGCACGAGGACGGCGTCACGGTCACCGCCGAGGACATCCAGGACCTGGCGTCCGGTGCGGGTCGGGGTCGCGAGGTGTCGTTCGCGCCGGCCCGCGTCTTCCTCCACGACACCAACGGCATCCCGGTCCTGGCAGACCTGGCGGTGATGCGCGAGGCGGTGCGCGATCTGGGCGGCGACCCCACCCTCGTCGATCCGGTGATCCCGGTGGAGCTGACGGTGGACCACTCCGTGGTCACCGACGTCTCCGGGCGCCCGGACGCGATGGCGCTCAACGTGGCCCGGGAGTACACGCGCCACGAGGAGCGCTACCGCTTCCTCAAGTGGGGCCAGCAGCAGTTCCACCGGCTGGCGGTCGTCCCGCCCGGGACCGGGATCATGCACCAGATCAACCTGGAGTACCTCGCCGACGTCGTCGTCCGGCGCGACGGGCGCGCCTTCCCGGACACGCTGGTCGGCACCGACTCGCACACCACCATGATCAACGGCCTGGGCGTGCTGGGCTGGGGCGTCGGTGGCATCGAGGCAGAGGCGGCGATGCTCGGCCTGCCGGTCAGCACCCTCGTCCCGCCGGTGGTGGGGCTGGAGCTCATCGGGGAGCGGCGTCCCGGGGTGACCGCGACGGACCTGGTGCTCACCGTCGCCGAGCTGCTGCGGGCCCGCGGCGTGGTCGGTCACTTCGTGGAGTTCACCGGCCCCTCGGTC
>DASQXT010000552.1:0-8770 GCA_035639575.1 Geodermatophilus sp. | reverse complement strand
CGGCCACGGCGGCGTGGCTGGCGCTGGTGGCCAAGTTCGACCGCCGCGAGGGGTGGGGCGCGGTCGGCATCCGGTCGTGTGCGCACTGGCTGGCCTGGCAGTGCGGCCTCTCGCCCGGCGCGGCCCGCGAACACGTGCGCGTGGCCCGCGTCCTGACCACCCTGCCCGCGACCGCGGCGGCCTTCGCCGCCGGGCGGCTGTCCTACGCCAAGGTCCGGGCGCTGACCCGGGTGGCCGAGCCCGACACCGAACCGGCGCTGCTGGAGCTGGCGCACGAGCTCACCGCGTCGCAGCTGGAACGGGTGGTCCGCGAGTGGCGCCGGTCCGACGCCGTCGACGCCGCCCGGGTCGCGGCCGAGCAGCGCTTCGACTCCTGGTGGGACGACGACGGGATGCTGCACGTGCGCCTGTGCCTGGCTCCCGAGGAGGGCGCAGAGTTCCTCACCGGTGTGGACTCGGTGGCCGAGCGCTCCGCACGCCGCGAGCGGGCCGCGGCCAAGCGGGCCGGCACCGGGCAGAGCGCCGAGCCGGGGGAGGACGACGAGCTCGCCCGGGCGCGGGACCGGAGCACCGCACGGCGCTGTGCAGCGGTCGCCCAGCTGGCGTCCGCTGCCGCCGACGCCGATCGCCGTGCCGGGGACCCGCCGCGCCGCGAGGTCGTCGTCCACGCCGACGCCGCGGTGCTCGCCGACGACGCCGCCGCCGGCCGCGCCCACCTCGAGGGCGGTCCGGCGCTGCACCCTGCCCAGGTGCGCCGGATGCTGTGCGAGGCCACGGTCGTCACGATGCTGGAACGCGGCCGGGAGCCCCTCGCCGTCGGCCGGGCCCGGCGCTTCGCGACCTGGGCTCAGCGCCGGGCGCTGCACCGGCGCGACGGCGGCTGCGCCCGTCCCGGCTGCCCGGAGACCCGCATCGAACGGCTGCACGCCCACCACATGCGGCACTGGCTGCACGGCGGGCCGACCGACGTGGCCAACATGGTGCTGCTCTGCGACGCCGACCACGGGCTCGCACACGACCTGGACCTGGTCATGGCCCGGCGAGACGGCCGGCTCGTGGCCACCGCCCCCGACGGCCGCCGGGTGTGGGGCGCCGCCGACGCCGCCTTCCGCGGCGGGGTGGCCGAGCTCAGCGGCGGGGTGGACGACGGGCGAGTCGCGGGGGTGCACCCGCTCGACACCGCCGCCGGACGACGTCCGGTGGCCGCGGAGCCGCCCCGCAGCCCCGTGGACGCAACACCCACCGCGTCGATCACCCGGCTGCTCTTCCCCGACCAGCGACCGGACCTGCCCGACGCGGTGCACGTCAACGGCGAGCCGATGGACCTGGCCTACGTGGTCGGGGTCCTGCTGGCCAACCGGGACCTCGAACGCCGTCTCGCCGTCGAGAACGCGGGGGACACCGGGAGGCCGGTCGCCGTGGCCTGAGACCTGGGGCCGGCGTTCCCGCGGGAACGCCGGCGGGACCTGTCGTCAGCGCTGCTGGAGGAGGTCCGCGGACAGCCGCACGACCTCGCCGACCACCCAGACGGCCGGCGGGCGGATGTCCTGGTCGGCCAGGGTCTGGGCCAGTCCGGCCAGGGTGGTGCGCACCGTGCGCTGGGTCGGCGTCGACCCGTCGGCCACGACGGCCACCGGCGTCTCCGGCGCCCGGCCGTGCTCGACCAGCGCCGCCGCGATCGCCGGGGCGGTATCCACGCCCATGAGGACGACCACCGTGCCGCGCAGCCGCCCCAGCGCCTCCCAGTCGACCAGCGACTGAGGGTGGCCCGGCGGCACGTGGCCGGAGACGACGACGAACTCGTGGGTGAGACCGCGATGGGTGACCGGGATGCCGGCCAGTCCGGGGACGCCGATCGCCGACGTCACCCCGGGCACCACCTCGACCGGCACACCGGCGGTGACACAGGCCTCGAGCTCCTCCATGCCGCGGCCGAAGACGAACGGGTCGCCGCCCTTGAGCCGCACCACCCGCCTGCCCGCCCGGGCGTGCTCGACCAGCAGCGTGTTGATCTGCTCCTGCGCCATGTACCGGCCGCGCGGCAGCTTGGACGCGTCGATGACCTCCACCTCCGCGGGCAGCGACGCCAGCAGCGACTGCGGCGCGAGGTGGTCGGCGACGACGACGTCGGCCTGCGACACCGCCTGCTGGCCGCGCACCGTGATGAGCCCGGGGTCGCCCGGGCCGCCGCCCACGAGCACGACCGACCCGGGCCGCCCACCCGGGACCTCGCGCGCCGCCCGGTCGCGGATCGAGCCGTCGGTCAGCCCGGCCAGGACGGCGTCCCGCACGCCCACCGCGCGCTGCGGGTCGCCGCCGCCGTGCACGCCCACGACGAGGTCGCCCTGCCGGCCGACCGCCGGGGTCCACACGCTGGACGCCGACCGGTCGTCGGCGCGGGCGCAGAACACCCGCGCCCGCTCGGCCTCCTCGGCGACCGCCTCGTTCACCGCCGGGTCGTCGGTCGCGGCCACCGCGTACCAGGCGCCGTCCAGGTCACCGGGCTCGTAGCGGCGGCGCAGCCAGGTCACCGCGCCCGGGCCGACCAGTGCCTCCAGCGCCGGCGTCACCTCGGGGCTGACCACCGTGACCCGCGCGCGGGCCTCCAGCAGCCCGGCCACGCGGCGGTGCGCCACCTGACCGCCGCCCACGACGACGACCTCCCGGTCCAGCAGCCGCAGCCCGACCGGGTACACCACCCCGCTCGCGGGGTCGACCGGGGTGGCGCTCACGGTCGCTCCTCGCTGGCGCTCGTCGCGGCCGCGAGCGGCCCTGCTGAGCCCACGCGTGAGCTCGCGAGCTGGCTCACGACTTCCCCGTCACACCGGCCGAGTCGAACGTCGCCACCTCACGCAGCGCCCGCGCCGCGCTGGCCACCAGCGGCAGCGCCAGCAGGGCGCCCGTGCCCTCACCGAGGCGCAGGTCCAGACCCAGCAGCGGGCGCAGGCCCAGTGCCCGCAGCGCCAGGGCGTGCCCCGGCTCGGCCGAGGTGTGGCCGGCCAGCGCGTGCTCCAGCGCCGCCGGGCACAGCGCAGCCGCGACCAGCGCCGCGGACCCCGCGATCACACCGTCCAGCAGCACCGGCACCCGCGCCGCGGCGGCACCCAGCACGAACCCGGCGAGCGCGGCGTGCTCCAGGCCGCCGACCTCCGCCAGCGCGGCCAGCGCGGCCTCCGGCGTCGACGGCCGCTCGGGCACGCGGGCCACCGCGCGCGCGACCACCCCGACCTTGCGGGCCAGCGTCGGGTCGTCGACCCCGGTGCCGCGTCCGGTCGCCGCGGCCGGGGTCGCGCCGGTGAACGCGCAGACCAGCGCCGCCGACGCCGTGGTGTTGGTGATGCCCATGTCGCCGGTGATCAGGCAGGCGTGGTCCGCGGCCAGCTCGGTGGCCACCCCGATGCCGACCTCGACCGCCTGCCGCGCCTCGTCGAGCGTCATGGCCGGGCCGACGGCGAGGTCGGCGGTGCCGGACCGGACCTTGCGGGACAGCAACGCGGGGCTGACCTCGACCGCGTACGGCGTCGCGACCCCGACGTCCACCACGACGACGTCGGCCCCGAGCTGGGCGGCGAACGCGTTGACGACCGCACCGCCGCGGGCGAAGTTGGCCACCATCTGCGCGGTGACCTCCTGCGGCCAGGGGGTGACGCCCTGCGCGTGGACCCCGTGGTCGCCGGCGAAGACCGCGACCGCGGCCGGGGTGGGCAGCGGCGGCGGGCAGGTGCCGGCGGTGCCGCTCAGCTGTGCGGCGATGTCCTCGAGTACGCCCAGCGAGCCCGGTGGCTTGGTCATCCGGTCCAGGCGGTCGCGGGCGGCGCGTTCGGCGGCGGCGTCCCTCGGCGCGACCGCGGCGATCGTCTCGCCCAGCAGGGTGCCGGCGAAGGGAGCAGGGGTGGTGGGGCGGCTCAGCGGAGCTCCTCGGGGAGGCGGGGCAGGTCCTGGAACGCCGGTGTCCCGGGGTCCAGGATGGCAGCGGGGTCGGCGGCGAGGGCCACCGAGGTCGCGGGATCACGGACGGCGGTGAGCGGCACCGCCTCGGTCGGGCCCGGCGCGGGGTCCGCGTTCCCGTGGTGGTCCGGGTCCGTCACGAGCAGACCGCCACCGTGACCCGGCCGACCACCGTGCGGCCCACCAGCAGCGTCCCGCCGTCCAGCAGCGCTGCGGCTTCGGCGACCGACGGCGTCCCCACGGCGGCGGCCACCCGCGCCGACGGCGACGGCACCGGGACGGCGGCCAGCGCGGCGGCGGGGTGCCCGGTCAGCGGCCAGCCGCGGGCGGCCGCCGCCTCGACCAGGCCGGGCTCGGCGGCGCGGGCGTCGAGGGTGGCCAGCCGCACGCCGTCCGCGCCGGCGGGCAGGACGGCGTCGACGGCGGCCAGCACCTCCGCGGCGCTCACCCCCGGTCGCGCGCCGACGCCGACGATCACGTCGCCTCCTCGCTGGCGCTCGTCGGCTCCGTGCTCGGCGATGCCGTGTCCATGCGTGACCTCGCGAGCTCGGTCACGAGGCCACCCCCTCGGGCAGCGCGGAGAGCAGCGACTCCGCGTCGCGGGGGAGGGCGCCGTCGGGCAACAGGCCCAGTGCGCGCAGCCGCGCGCCGACGGTCAGCGCCCACGGCCGGTCGAGGCGGGCGCGGGCGAGCAGCGCGTCGTCGGCCAGGAGGTCGGCCGGGGCGCCCTGCACCACCGTCCGGTCGACGACGACCGCGACGTCGTCGGCCCAGCGCAGCGCCAGGTCGACGTCGTGGGTGCTCATGACGACGGTCGACCCCGAGGTCCGCAGCCGCTCCAGTGCGGCCAGTGCCTCGGCCACCGCCGACGGGTCGAGACCGGCGGTGGGCTCGTCGAGCAGCAGCACGCAGGGGCGCATCGCCACCGCCCCGGAGATGGCCACCCGCTTGCGCTCGCCGTAGGAGAGCTGGTGGGTGGGCCGGCCGGCCAGGTGGGTCACGCCGAGCAGGTCGAGGGCCTCGGTGACGCGCTCGCGGACGGCGTCCTCGGGCAGGCCCAGGTTGAGCGGGCCGAAGGAGACGTCCTGCGCGACCGAGGCGCTGAACAGCTGGTCGTCGGGGTCCTGCAGCACCAGCTGGACCTCCTGCCGGTGCGCGCGCAGGCCGCGGCGGGTGTGCTGCAGCCGCTGGCCGTCGACGGCGACCGTGCCCGCCGCCGGCTCCAGCGCGCCGGACAGGCAGCGCAGCAGGGTCGTCTTGCCCGAGCCGTTGGCCCCCAGCAGCGCCAGCCGGCGACCGGCCGGCACGGTGAGCGAGGCGCCGTCGAGCACCCGGCGGCCACGCTCGTAGCCGGCGACCAGCTCCTCCGCGGTCAGCGTCCGGTGACTCACGGGACCGCCACCCCGACGGCCACGATCGCGGCCAGCCCGGTGGCGCTCGCGGCGAGGAACGCGCGGGACGACGGCAGCACCTCGGGCAGCACCCGCAGGCCGGTCTCCATGCCGCGGCCGGCCAGCCCCTCCTGCATGCGGCGGGCCCGGTCCCAGGAGCGGGTGAGCACCGCCGCGGCCAGCGCGCCCGACGAGCGGTAGCCCCGACCCATGCTCGAGTAGCCCAGCCGCGCCGTCTGCGCCTCGCGGATGGTGTGCAGGCTCGCGAGCAGCACGAACAGCAGCCGGTAGGTGACCGCGGCGACCTCGACCACCGCCGCGGGCACCCGCAGGCCGCGCAGCGCCGGCAGCAGGTCCGACATCGGCGTGGTGGTGGCCAGCAGCAGCACCGCGGCGCTGCCGGCGAGCGCGTGCCCGGCCAGCGAGCCGGCGCGGGCGGCGGCGTCCGGCGCCCAGCCCAGGCCGTCGGTGCCGACGGTGACCACCGAGGTCAGCGCGCCGACGGCGATGAACGTCATCGGCCAGCGCACCGCCCGGCCGAAGGTCCGGGCGGGCACCCGGGCCGGGCCGAGGGCGAGGACGACGGCGGTGAGGCCGACCAGCACGCTGCCCGGCCAGGCCGGCAGCGCCAGCGCGCACACGACCAGGCCGCCGCAGAGCAGCAGCTTGTCCGCGGGGGAGCGGCGTCGCCAGGCGCTGGTCCAGGCGGCGTCGTCGACCGCGAGGCTCACGGTTCCTCCGGCGGCGCCGGCGGCACAGCCGTCCGCGCCAGGTGCCGGCCGCGCAGGCGGCCGATCACGTACCCGAGGACGCCGCCGCCCAGCGCCGCCTGGGCCGCGAACAGCCCCGACTCCACGGACGGCGACAGCGGCGGCAGCACCGAGGTGAACCACGGCTCGTAGCCGGGGTCCTGCTCCTGGATGGCGGTGACCGCCTGGTTGTCGGTGCCGAGGAACTCCGACCCGCCGCCGAGGACCAGGGACGCCCCGACCAGCGCGAGCACGCCCGCGACGAGCAGGACGGTGACCAGCCGGCGGCTCACGACGGCTCTCCCGTCGGCGCGGCCGGGCGGAGGACGCCGAGCCGCTCGAGCTCGGGGCGCGCACTGGTCGTGAGCACCCGGAACAGCAGGACGCCCAGGAGCCCCTCGGCGATCGCCAGCGGGATCTGGGTGATCGCGAAGACGCCCAGGAACTTGACGAGCGCGCCCGGGATCCCGCTCGACGCGTCGGGGAAGGCGAGCGCCAGCTGCACCGACGTGGTCAGGTAGGTGGCCAGGTCGGCCAGGGCGACGCCGGCGAAGACCGCCGGCATCAGCCCGCCGCCGAGCGCCCGGGTCAGCCGGTAGGCGCCGTAGCCCGTCCACGGACCGACGATCGCCATCGAGAAGGCATTGGCGCCGAGCGTGGTCAGCCCGCCGTGCGCCAGGAGCAGTGCCTGGAAGAGCAGGACCACCGTGCCGAGCAGTGCCATGACGGGTGGCCGGAACAGGATCGCCCCGACCCCGGTGCCGGTCGGGTGACTCGAGCTGCCGGTGACGCTCGGCAGCTTGATGGCACTCAGCACGAAGGTGAACGCGCCGGCCGCGCCGAGCAGCAGCGTGGACTCCGGGTGCTCGCGCACCTCGGTGACGACGGCCCGCGCGCCGTGGACGACGAACGGTGCCGCGGCGACCGTCCAGCCGATCGCGTGCGCGGGCGGCAGGAACCCCTCAGCGATGTGCATGCTCGGCCTCCCGGGAGCGGGCGCGCGCGGCGCAGGCGGCGACGAAGCGGGCAGCCAGCTCGGGGGAGCCGGCCCAGTTGAGGTGCAGGTAGGAGGCGTGCACGCCTCCCGAGACGAAGCCCTCCGGACCGCTGCCCGCCCAGCGCCAGGCCGGGTCGGGACCGGCGGCGGGGGTGGCGACGGTGCGGTGGAACTCGTGGCCGCGCACCCGCGTGCCGGCCGGCGCGAGCACCGAGTCGCTGAGCGCGACGGCCTCCCGGTAGCCGAGGGTCAACCGCGGCGACATGACCGCCTCGGTGGGCAGGACCCCGCACATCGGGACGCCGTCCAGGCTGCGGGCCAGGTACAGCAGTCCGGCGCACTCGGCGGCGACCGGGCCACCCCGCGCGGCCAACTCGGCGATGCCCGCCCGCAGCGTCTCGTTCGCCGAGAGGTCCGCGGCGTGCACCTCGGGGAACCCGCCCCCGACCACCAGGCCGGCGGTGTCCCCGGGCAGCGACTCGTCGCGCAGCGGGTCGACGGTCACCACCTCGGCGCCGGCGGCCTCGAGCAGCTCGGTGTTCTCCGCGTAGCCGAAGGTGAAGGCCGCACCGCCGGCGACGGCGATCCGCGGCCGGCCCGCCACCGGGGACACCTCGGCGGCGGGGTCCCACGGGACGGCGTCCAGGGCCGGGGCGGTGCGGGCCAGCCGGAGGACGGCGTCCAGGTCGACCGCGCCGGCCACCACCTCGCCGAGCCGGCCGACGGTCGCCAGCGCCTCGGCCGACCGCTCGGCGGCCGGCACCAGCCCGAGGTGGCGCGACGGGGTGCCCAGCTCGGCGAGCCGCCGGACCGCGCCGAGCACGGGCACCCCGGACCCGCCGAGCGCGTCGCGGAGGATCTCCTCGTGCCGGTCGCTGCCGACCCGGTTGAGCACCACGCCGCCGAGCCGCACGGTCGGGTCGTAGGTGGCGAAGCCGTGCACGAGCGCGGCGACGCTCTGCGCCTGCGCGCCGGCGTCGACCACCAGCACCACCGGCGCGCTCAGCAGCCGGGCCACGTGCGCGGTGGAGGCGAACCCCGGTTCCAGGCCCGGTCGCGTGGCGCCGTCGAACAGGCCCATGACCCCCTCGACGACGGCGACGTCCGCGCCGCGGGCCCCGTGCAGGAACAGCGGGAGGACGCGCTCCTCGCCGACCAGCACCGGGTCGAGGTTGCGCCCCGGGCGCCCGGCGGCCAGGCCGGTGTAGCCCGGGTCGATGTAGTCGGGGCCGACCTTGTGCGGCGAGACGGCCAGCCCGCGGGCGGCCAGGGCGGCGACCAGTCCGGTGGCGACCGACGTCTTGCCCGCGTTGCTCGACGGGGCGGCGACGACCACGCGCGGGACGGCGCTGTTCACCCGCCCACCCCGGCGCTCACCACTCGATCCCCCGCTGGCCCTTCTGGCCGGCGTCCATCGGGTGCTTGACCTTGGTCATCTCGACCACCAGGTCCGCGGCGGCGACCAGCGCCGGCGGGGCGTCCCGGCCGGTGACGACGACGTGCTGGGTGCCCGGCCGGTTCCTCAGCGTCTCGACCACGTCGTCGACGTCGACCCAGCCCCACTTCAGCGGGTAGGTGAACTCGTCGAGCACGTAGAACCGGTGCGCCTCGGCGGCCAGGTCGCGCTTGATCTGCGCCCAGCCCTCGGCGGCGTCGGCGGCGTGGTCGACCTCGGTGCCCTGCCG
>DASQXT010000551.1:0-2305 GCA_035639575.1 Geodermatophilus sp. | reverse complement strand
AGCCGTGCCCGAACAGCCGGAACTGACCATCCAGGGCTGGGGCCCCACCGCCGGTCCCCGTGACGCGACGGTGGTCCGCGGGGCGGACGGCGACCCCGGTTCCCGGTTCCCTGGGGCTCGGCGCCGCAGCACAGATCAGGGCAGCTGCACCGTCGTCGTCACCCGCGCCAGGCTCGGCCGCGGCGGCACCGACCCGAACCCGAAGGTGACCGGCGGGCGCACCGCGGCCAGCGCGCCCAGCGGCTCCCCGTCCCACGAGGCCGTCAGCGCCGTGACCAGGTGCAGGTCCTGCACGCCGTACCACTCGCTGCGGCCGTTGCCGGCCGAGCCGGTGGTGCGCAGGCCGGTCAGCAGCCGCGCCGGCCGGTCCAGCAGACCCACCCAGGCCGGCGCGCGGGCCAGCGGCGGCGGGACGACGCGCAGCAGCCGGCCCAGCGGCGGACGGCGGCCGGTCGTGACCCGCAGCCGCAGCGGGCCGGCGTCGACCGCCCAGGTCCGCGGGTCCGGGCGGTGCACCGTCACCGGGACCAGCCGCACCTCGTCGAAGGCGTAGGTGGCGGCGACGAAGTCCGCGGCCTCCCGGGTGGGGGCGAGCAGCAGCCGGGTGCCGTCCGGCCGCTGCACCATGACGTCGGACAGCGGTCCCAGCGGTGAGCGCGGCCAGTGCCCGACGACGACGCGGGTGCCCGACGCGGTGCCGGTCCCGAGGATCCAGCCGTCGAACCGCAGCCGCCGGGTCACCGGAGTCAGAGGGTGGTCGCGCGGCCGCCGTCCACCGGGATGACCGCGCCGGTGACGTAGGCACCGGCCCGGCTGGCCAGGTACACGACGACGCCGGCCATGTCGTCGGGCCGGCCGATGCGGCCCAGCGGGGACGACGCGGCGATCTCGTCGCCGTGGGCGGCGAGCGTGGCGGCCATCATCTTCGACTCGAACGGGCCGGGGGCCACGGCGTTGACGGTGATCCGCCTGGGGCCCAGCTCCTTGGCCAGCACCCGGGTGAGGTGGTGCACCCCGGCCTTGCTGGCCGAGTAGGAGTAGGTCGGCAGGGACGGCGCGTGCAGCCCGTCGATGCTGCCGACGTTGACCACGCGGGCCGGGTCGTCGTCGGTGCCGGCGGCCTCGAGCAGCGGCAGGAAGGTGCGGGTGAGGAAGAACGGCGCCTTGAGGTTCAGGTCGAGCACCTTGTCCCAGGCCGAGGCGGGGAAGGTGGCGAACGGCTCGCCCCAGGTGGCGCCCGCGTTGTTGACCAGCACGTGCAGCCGCTCCTCGCGGCGGCCCACCTCCTCGGCCAGGCGCACGCACTCGGCCTCGGTCGAGACGTCGGCGGGGATCGACTCGACCTCGCCGAACCGCGACAGCTCGGCGGCCGCCGCCTCGCCGGCCTCGGCCTTGCGGGAACTGACGTAGACCGACGCGCCGGCCTGCAGCAGCCCGCGGGCCATCATCAGGCCGATGCCACGGGTGCCGCCGGTGACCACGGCGACCTTCCCGGTGAGGTCGAACAGGTCCACGCCGCCTCCTCCACCCGGGCGGACACCGTCGTCCCCCGGCCCGAGCACCGTATCCAGCGGCCGGTGCGCCTCCTGTGCCAGCCTCGGCGCATGACCGCACCCGCCGCCGCCCGGGGCGCCACCAGCGAGGTCGGGCCGCTGCGGACGGTGTTGCTGCACCGGCCGGGCCCCGAGCTGCGCCGGCTGACCCCGCGCAACAACGACCAACTGCTCTTCGACGGCGTGCCGTGGGTGCGGCGGGCGCAGGAGGAGCACGACGCGTTCGCCGCCGAGCTCACCGCCCGCGGCGTGGAGGTGCTGTACCTGGACCGGCTGCTGGCCGAGGTCCTCACCGACCCCGCGGCGCGCGCGGAGCTGGTCACGGCCGCCGTCGAGGACCCGCGGCTGGGCGCGACGCTCAAGCGCACCACAGCCGCGCACCTGGCCGACCTCTCCCCCGAGGACCTCGCCCGCGCGCTGGTCGCCGGGGTGGCCCATGACGAGCTGCCCGGCGCCCGCGGCCTGTCCTGGGCGCTCATGGCCCGCGGCGACTTCGTCGTCCCCCCGCTGCCCAACCTGCTGTTCACCCGCGACTCGTCGGTGTGGGTGGGCGACCAGGTCGCGGTGACGTCGCTGGCGATGCCGGCGCGGCACCGGGAGAGCACCATCACCGCCGCCGTCTACGCCCACCACCCGCGCTTCGCCGGCGCCGAGCAGCTCTACGACGCCTCCCTGGAGCACCTCGAGGGCGGCGACGTGCTGCTGCTGGCGCCGGGGGTGGTCGCGGTCGGCGTCGGGGAGCGGACGACGCC
>DASQXT010000550.1:0-2747 GCA_035639575.1 Geodermatophilus sp. | reverse complement strand
GTGTCGCTCGCCCCGGGCGCCTCCGCCCGCTCGCTGCTGCACTGGGGCGTCGTCCCGGTCGACGACGAGCGCGGGACCGAGTGCGAACCGGTCGCCACCGCCGTCGTCGTCACTCCCCCCGACCAGACCTCAGCGGCTCTGCTGCCCTGGACCTCCGGGCCCGTCTGCGAGCACGGGCTCATCCGACAGAACGCCTACGTGCCGGGCTCCGACCCGTTCTGACCCTGCCAGCGTCACCTCTTGACCAGGTCAGGCCACCTGTCGCGCCACGGAGCAGCCGCCTCGAACGCCGCGGCCGCGCGCAGGACCGTCTCGTCCGCGAGGTGGCGGCCGACGATCTGCAGGCCCACGGGCAGGCCGTCCGGCGTCCAGCCGGCCGGAACGGTGGCCGCCGGCTGGCCGGTCATGTTGAACGGCAGCGTGAAGGACAGCCACTGGAAGGACGGCACCATCCGGCCGTCGACCTTCTCCGGCCCCTGCACGTGCACCGGGAACGGCGGAACCGTCAGCGTGGGGGTGAGGAGCAGGTCGTGGTCCTGCATGAACCGCCACATCGTGTTGGTGACCGCCTTCCGCGTCATCACGGCGTCGGTCAGGTCCTCGGCCGTCCACGGCCGGGCGAGGAACTCCACCAGGTGCGGGGACATCTCGTTCTCGGCGGCGAGGCGTCGCATCCCACGCAGGTCCGTGTCGAGGGCGACGATGCCCCAGAAGGCGGCGTACGGGTCCTCGAAGCCGGGGTCGGCCTGCTCCACGTGGCAGCCGAGTTCTGTCTCGAAGACCCCGACGGCGCTCCGGACGACCTCGCGCACCGCGGGGTCCACAGCTGCGTACCCGAGGTCGGGGCTGAAGGCCACGCGGAGACCTCGGATGCCGCCGGAGAGGCAGCCGGTCCAGTCCACGTCCGAGGTCGGGATCGTGTGCCGATCGCGGGGGTCGGGGCCGGCCATCACCGACAGCATCAAGGCGCTGTCGGCCACGGTCCGCGACATGGGACCGATGTGCTCCAGGGACTCCCAGCTCGAGACTCCGGGGTACCGCTCGTCACGGCACCCCGGGTACAGCGGAACCCGTCCCATCGACGCCTTCATGCCGAACAGGCCGCAGTGAGCCGACGGGATCCGCACCGATCCGCCACCGTCGCTGCCCACGGCGATGGGACCCATGCCGGCCGCGACAGCGGCACCCGAGCCGGCGCTGGACCCTCCAGGGGTCATCGCGGGGTCCCACGGGTTGCGCGTCGTCTCGAAGACCGGGTTGTGACCGACCCCGCTGTACCCGAACTCCGGCACGTTCGTCTTGCCGATGATGACGGCGTCGGCCGCCTTGAGCCGCTCCACGACGATGTCGTCCTCGTCGGGCACGAAGTCCTCGTAGGCCTTCGAGCCCATCGCGGTCCGGATGCCCCTGGTCGCCACGAGGTCCTTGATGCCGATCGGCACACCCGCCAAGGGACCGACCTCCTCTCCGGCGGAGATGCGATCCGCGAGGTCCTCGGCCTGCTGGCGAGCGAGGTCGAGGGTCGGAGTGCAGAACGCGTGCAGCACGGGCTCCACGGCATCCATCCGGTCGCTCACCGCCTGCACGACGTCCACGGGAGAGATCTCACCCGCCCGGACCGCCGCGGCGAGCTCCGTCGCCGGCATGGCACAGATGTCAGTCATGGTCGATCCTGTCTGGACCGTCCAGCTCGACGCAATCCGGCGCGCTCCACGTGCCTGCAGCCGGAGTCCTCGGACCCGACCTCGAGCACCGGCCGCTCGTACCGCCCTGCACCGGGGTCACGGCACCCGCCTCGACCCCTCCGCAACGGGCACGGCAACTGCCGGGGACGTCGGACCGTCCCCTTCCGCAGCACGGCGGGATCCGGCCTCGCAGGTATCAGCAGGCCGCCGCCGGGGTCTGTTCTGCACAGTCCCTGCGACACGTGGCTGGAGGCCCCGTCGCGATGACCGGCCCCTCCCCGTCGCCGGGCGGCAAGGAGCCCGGGCCGGTCCGGATCCGGGTGCTCGGGCCGCTGGAGGTCCGCTGCGGCGCGACGCCGGTCGCCATCAGCGGGCGCAAGGAGCGCGCACTGGTGGTGCTGCTGGCGCTGCACGCCGGTCACATGGTGCCGACGGACACGTTGATCGAGGCGTTGTGGGGAGCCGGACCCCCGCCGTCGGCCGAGGCGTCGCTGCGGGTCCTGGTGGCACGGGTGCGCAAGGCGCTGGCCGGGGCCGGGGCCCGGGACGTGGTGCGGACCCGGGTCCCGGGCTATCTCCTCGACGGCGCGGAGGTCGACACGCAGCTGTTCGAACGGCTCAGCGCGCAGGGTCGGGCGGAGCTGGCGGCCGGGTGCCCTCGGGCGGCGTCCGCCACGCTGGGCGAGGCGCTGGCGCTGTGGCGGGCCGAGCGGCTGGCCGAGACCGGCAGTGCGGCGCTGCGAGCGGAGTCGGCCCGGCTGGAGGAGGCGCGGCTGGCCGCGGTGGAGGCCCGGATCGAGGCCGATCTGGGCTGCGGCCGGCACGCCGAGCTGGTGGGTGAGCTCGAGCTGCTGTGCCGGGCCCAGCCGCTGAGGGAGCAGCTGTGGGCGCACCGGATCACCGCTCTCTACCGCTGCGGCCGCCAGGGCGACGCGCTGGGCGCCTACCAGCAGCTGCGGGCCACCCTGGCCGACGAGCTGGGCATCGACCCCAGCCCCGGGCTGCGCCGCCTGGAGACCGCCGTCCTGACCCAGGACCCCTCCCTCGCCGGAGGAGGACGCC
>DASQXT010000549.1:0-4910 GCA_035639575.1 Geodermatophilus sp. | reverse complement strand
CCCACGTTCGGCGTGCACGACGCCGTCGTCCTCGACAGCGAGCAGCCCCGTGCGGTGTACCTCGCCGAGGGCCTCGGGCACGCCTTCCTGTCGCTGGCCGACGGCAGCTCGGTCACCTACCTCGTCTCCAGCGGCTACGACCCGGCGCGGGAGTTCGGTGTCTCGCCGATGGACCCGGCGCTGGACCTGCCGTGGCCGGACGACGTGGAGTTCGAGCTGTCGGCCAAGGACCAGCAGGCGCCGACGCTCGCCGAGGCCCACGAGCAGGGTCTGCTGCCGACGATCGAGGAGTGCCGCGCCCGCTACGCGCAGCTGGGCACGGCCCGCTAGGCCGGACGCCCGGGCAGCCGCCCCGGCCGCGGCCACAGCCGGCCGACCACCCGACCGACGACGACCGCCGGGCCGAAGGCGCGGCTGTCGTCGGTGACGAAGGGGTTGTCCCCCTCGACCCAGTGCCCACCGGGCACCGCGTGATGCACCCGCTTGACCACCAGCAGCTCCGGCCGCGCCGGGAAGCGGGCGAGGACGACGTCGTCGTGGCGCACCGTGGTCGCCCCGGTGACCCGCCGCACCAGGAGCCGGTCGCCGGAGCGGACCGTGGGGGTCATCGACGGACCGGACACCCGGGCCACGACCCAGGGCGTGACCAGCGGCTCGACGTGCGTCGTCCGCCCTGCTCCGGACGTGTCCCCGCTGCTCACCGGGAGTAGGGTCGCAGACGAACCGACCCCACAGAACCGGAGGCTCAGCCCATGCGTTTCCGCATGTTCTCCGCCGTGGAGGCCACCGCTCACTGCGACCTCCCCTGCGGCGTGTACGACCCGGCCCAGGCCCGCATCGAGGCGGAGTCCGTCAAGGCCCTCCAGGAGAAGTACCAGGCCAACGAGGACCCGGTGTTCCGCACCCGAGCCATCCTGATCAAGGAGCAGCGGGCGGACCTGGTCAAGCACCACCTGTGGGTGCTGTGGACCGACTACTTCAAGGCCCCGCACTTCGAGAAGTACCCGCAGCTGCACGAGCTGTTCAACAAGGCGACCAAGCAGGCCGGCGCTTCCGGCGCCAAGGGCAGCATGGACCCGGCCGAGGGCCAGAAGCTGCTCGACTACATCGCCGAGATCGACAAGATCTTCTGGGAGACGAAGGCCGCAGCCTGAGGACCTCCCCAGTACGGCGACGGCCGGCGAGCGCCCGCTCGCCGGCCGTCGCCGTCCCCGGGTGCACGCGGTGGGCCTGGCAGAGCAGCGCTCCACACCGAGCGCTGAGGCCACCTTCGGCCGTGGGCGATGACTTCTGCGGGCCGGGACGGTCTGCCGTCCCGAGACACCACCCCGACGCCCCAGGAGACCCGATGGCCGCCCGCCTGAACCCGTACCTGCACTTCGCTGGCAACGCCCGCGAGGCGATGGAGTTCTACCGCTCCGTCCTCGGCGGCGAGCTCGATGTGATGACCTTCGGTGACGTCGGCGGCGGCGGGGACGAGTTCCCCGACGACGGCGTCATGCACGCCTTCCTGCGCACCGAGGAGGGACTCGAGCTGATGGCCTCCGACGGCCACGACCCGGACGCCGCCGGACCCGACCGGGTGTCGCTGTCCCTGTCCGGGGACGACGCGCCCCGGCTGACCCGCTGCTTCGAGCAGCTGGCCGAGGGCGGCGCGGTCGACGTCCCGCTGGACGAGCAGGTGTGGGGCGACACCTTCGGTCAGGTGACGGACCGCTACGGCCTGCGCTGGCTGGTGAACATCGGCGCGGCCCCGGCCTGAGGGAGGACCCTGCTGCCCCCACCACCCGCAGGCTGGCGGCGGGCCCCTGCAGCAGGGCCGGATCACAGTCGCCGCCCGGTACCGTCTGACCTCGATGCGTATCGATCGGGCCGGGTGGCCCTTCATCACCGGGCCCCTGGCACCCGCCGCTGTGCTCGTCGCGGCAGGCCGCGTCGGCGGACGGCGCGGCCTGCCACTCGCCGCCTGGCCCTTCGCTCTCCTGTCGGCCTACATGGCGCTGTTCTTCCGGGACCCCGACCGGCGCTGCGACGCCGAGGCGCCGGCACCCGACGACGTCCTCTCCCCCGCGGACGGCGTGGTGATGGTCGCGGGCGAGCCGCAGGAGGGGGTGGCCCCCGAGGGCGCCTGGCAGCAGGTCAGCGTGTTCCTGTCCGTCGTCGACGTCCACGTGAACCGCTCGCCGTACCACGGTGAGGTCGTGGAGAGCTCCTACCGCAGGGGCAGCTTCCTGGCCGCCTACCGCAAGGAGTCGGCGCACCGGAACGAGCGCAGCGAGCTGTGGCTGCGCGACGGCGACCGCACGGTGGTGTTCCGGCAGATCGTCGGCGTGCTCGCCCGCCGCATCGTCACCCGCACCGGCGTGGGCCGGCGGCTGGCCACCGGCGAGCGGATGGGCCTGATGAAGTTCGGCTCCCGGATGGACGTCTTCGTCCCTCGGGACTGTGCGGTGCTCGTCCGGGTGGGTCAGCGGGTGCGCGGCGGCGAGACCGTCATCGCCCGCTGGTCCGGCGCCCGCTGAGGAGGCCCCTGGTGCCCAGCTCCCCGTCCGGGGCCCGGCTCCCCCAGACCCGGCGGACGGCGACCGTCGAGTTCGTCCGCGGATCGGTGCGCGGCAGCCGGCGACGGGCGCTGGCGACGCTGCCCAGCCTGTTCACGCTGGCCAACATGATGTGCGGCTTCGTGGCGATCCTGGTCTCCATCCGGGGCCAGTACACGCTGGCCGCCGTCCTGGTCGGCCTCTCGGTGGTCTTCGACATCGCCGACGGCGCCGTGGCCCGTCTGGTCGGCGCGGTGACGCCCTTCGGCCTGCAGTTCGACTCGCTGGCCGACCTGGTCTCCTTCGGGCTGGCCCCGGCGCTGCTCGCCTTCACGCTGTTCTCCGAGGGCCGCGACGCCTGGGACCCGCTGGGCTGGGTGGTCTGCGGCCTGTGGGTGGCGTGCGCGGCCATCCGGCTGGCGCGCTTCAACACCACCATCGACCCGACCGCCGACAAGCGGTACTTCATCGGCATGCCGAGCCCCGGCGCGGCCGGTGTCGTGCTCGCCTCGGTGTTCGCGTTCGGCGGCCAGATGCAGGGCCGGGAGCGGCTGTGGGTGCTGCTGATCGTCGCCGTCCCGGCACTGCTGATGGTCAGCACGATCCGCTTCCGCTCGTTCCGCTCGCTGGTCAGCCCGAAGAGCGGGCGGCCCTACGGGTTGATCGTCGCGGCGCTGGCCGTCGTCGTCGGCTTCGCGTTCGTGCCGGTCGTGACCGGCTGCGTCCTGGCCTACGGCTACCTGCTGGCACCGGTCCTCGTGCCGGTGTTCTCCCCGCTCGGCCGGCTGGTGCCGGCCCGCCTCAAGGAGCTGCTCACGTGAGCGAGCCTGCGAGCTCAGGAGGGCACGTGAGCGTCCGGCGCATCACCCCCGACGACGTCCCCGCCGTGGTGGGCCTGGTGCGGGAGCTGGCCGAGTACGAGAAGGCCCGGCACGAGGCCCGGATGACCGAGGACCAGCTGTCCGCGGCGCTGTTCGGCGACTCCCGCGCGCTCTTCGGGCACGTCGCCGTGGCCGACGGACAGGTCGTCGGGATGGCGCTGTGGTTCCTCAACTTCTCCACCTGGCGCGGCACCCACGGGGTCTACCTGGAGGACCTCTACGTGCAGCCGCAGCACCGCGGCAGCGGGCTGGGTCGTGAACTGCTCCGCACGCTCGCCGACGTGTGCGTGCAGCGCGGCTACGACCGGCTGGAGTGGTCGGTGCTGGACTGGAACACGCCCTCGATCGACTTCTACCGGGCCGCCGGTGCCGTGCCGATGGACGAGTGGACGGTCTTCCGGCTCACCGACGAGGCTCTGACCACCTTCGCGGCCGACCGCCGCGGCTGAGCCGACCGCACCCTGGACCGGAGGACGACGGAATGACGACCGACCGCAAGCCGGCGGAGTGCTGGCTGACCGACATGGACGGCGTCCTGGTGCACGAGGGCCAGGCACTGCCCGGCGCCGCGGACTTCCTCGACCGCCTGGTCACGGCGGGACGGCGCTTCCTCGTCCTCACCAACAACTCGATCTTCACGCCGCGGGACCTCTCCGCGCGGCTGGCGAGGTCGGGCCTGCAGGTGCCCGAGGCGTCGATCTGGACCTCGGCGCTGGCGACCGCGGACTTCCTGTCCACCCAGTTGCCGGGCGGCTCGGCCTACGTCATCGGCGAGGCGGGCCTGACCACCGCGCTGTACGAGTCCGGCTACACGCTCACCGACACCGACCCGGACTACGTCGTCCTCGGCGAGACCCGCACCTACTCCTTCGAGGCCATCACCCGCGCCATCCGGCTGGTCGGCGCCGGGGCACGGTTCATCGCGACCAACCCCGACGTCACCGGCCCCTCCCCCGAGGGCCCGCTGCCGGCCACCGGCTCGGTCGCGGCGATGATCACCCGGGCCACCGGCTCGGAGCCCTACTTCGTGGGCAAGCCGAACCCGATGATGTTCCGCAGCGCCATGAACCGGATCGAGGCGCACTCGGAGTCGACGGTCATGATCGGCGACCGGATGGACACCGACGTCGTCGCGGGCATCGAGGCCGGCCTGGACACCATCCTGGTGCTCACCGGGTCGACCCGGGCCGCCGACGTCGCGCGCTTCCCGTTCCGGCCGGGCCGGGTGCTGGACTCGATCGCCGACGTCGTCGACCTCGTCTGAGAGAGGACCCCCTTTCCCCCCACCCCTCGCAAGCTCGGGGCGGGACCCTGAAAGGGGGCCGACAGGCTCCGGCGGAGCCGGTGTTCAGCGGTCCTCGAACGCGAGCCGGGCCTCGGGGGTGGCCAGCAGGTACAGCTCGGTCGCCACGAGCACCAGCAGCGGGATGCCGACCCACGCGCCACCCCACTCGAACGCCGAGTAGAAGCCGAACAGCCCCAGCAGCAG
>DASQXT010000548.1:0-7771 GCA_035639575.1 Geodermatophilus sp. | reverse complement strand
CGTCGTCGTCACGCTGGTGCACCCCGACGGCACCCGCGAGCCGCTGGTCGTCGGCCTCCCCGGCGACCGCGAGGTCGACACCAAGCGGCTGGAGGCGCAGGTCTCGCCCGCCGAGGTCGAGCCGTTCACCGACTTCGAGGGTCACCCCGAGCTGGTCAAGGGCTACATCGGCCCGCAGGTGCTCGGTGCCGACAGCGCGTCGGGCATCCGCTACCTCGTCGACCCGCGGGTGGTGACCGGCACGCGGTGGATCACCGGCGCCAACGAGCCGGGCAAGCACGTCTTCGACCTGGCGGCCGGCCGCGACTTCACCTGGGACGGCGTCATCGAGGCCGCCGAGGTGCTGGCCGGCGACCCCGCCCCCGACGGCTCGGGCCCGCTGGAGCTCGCCTGCGGCGTCGAGATGGGCCACATCTTCCAGCTGGGCCGCAAGTACGCCGAGGCGCTCGACCTCGAGGTGCTCGACGAGAACGGCAAGCTCGTCACGGTGACGATGGGCTCCTACGGCATCGGCGTCTCCCGGGCCGTGGCCGCCATCGCCGAGTCGACCCACGACGAGCTGGGCCTGGTCTGGCCGCGCGAGGTCGCCCCGGCCGACGTGCACGTCGTCGCCACCGGCAAGGACGCCGCGGTCTTCTCGACCGCGGAGGCCCTCGCCCAGGAGCTGGTCGCCGCCGGGCTGACCGTGCTCTACGACGACCGGCCGAAGGTGTCGCCCGGGGTCAAGTTCAAGGACGCCGAGCTGCTCGGGATGCCCACCATCGTCACCGTGGGGCGCGGGCTGGTCGACGGCGTCGTGGAGCTGCGCGACCGGGCGACGGGGGAGCGCGAGGAGGTGCCCGTCGGGGAGGCCGCCGCCCGGGTGCTCACCGCCGTCCGCGCCTAGCACTCCCCGGCCCCCCGCGGGTCCCGCCCGCCGGTCCCGTCGGCCCCTCGCCAGGGGGCCGCCCCGAGTTCGTGAGGGGTGGGGAGGCGGGGGGTCCTCCTTCTGGCACAATGGTCGGTCGAACACGGCGGTGGGCGGCCCTCTCACCGTTGCCGGCCGTGTCCAGCCGCACCGCCCCCGGCGTACCCCCACGCGTCGCTCCGGGCGGGCACACGACCTGCGTTCGAGGAGAACACCACACACCGTGGCCACCAAGATCAAGCTCATGCGCCTGGGCAAGATGCGCGCGCCGTACTACCGCATCGTCGTCGCCGACTCCCGCACCAAGCGCGAGGGTCGCGTCATCGAGACGATCGGCAAGTACCACCCGAAGGAGGAGCCCTCCTTCATCGAGGTCGACTCCGAGCGGGCGCAGTACTGGCTGGGTGTCGGCGCGCAGCCGACCGAGCCGGTCGCGGCCATCTTCCGGGTCACCGGTGACTGGCAGAAGTTCAAGGGCGAGGCCGCGCCGCCGCCCATGAAGGTCGCCGCCCCGAAGCCGGACAAGAAGGCCCTCTACGAGGAGGCCGTCCGCGCCTCGGGTGAGGAGCCGGCCGCCGGCGCCACCACCCCGAGGAAGAAGGCCGCTCCCAAGGCCGACGACGCGGCGGCGAGCGACGCCCCCGCCGAGACGCCCGCCGAGTGAGACCGTGCTCGAAGAGGCGCTCGAGCACCTGGTCAAGGGCATCGTCGACCACCCCGAGGACGTGACGGTCGACCTGCTCACCAACCGTCGCGGCAAGACCCTCGAGGTCCGGGTGCACCCCGACGACCTCGGCAAGGTCATCGGCCGCGGCGGCCGCACCGCCAAGGCGCTGCGCACGGTGATGACCGGCGTCGGCGGCCGCGGCCTGCGGGTCGACGTCGTCGACACCGACGGGCGCTGAGCGCCTCCTGCTGAGCACCACCGCTGGTGAACGCAGAACAGAACGACCCCACCGACACCGTGGTGGTCGGCCGCATCGGCCGGCCCCACGGTGTCCGTGGTGAGGTGACCGTCGAGGTCCGCACCGACGACCCGGACCTCCGGTTCGCCCCGGGTGCGGTCCTGCGCACCGACCCCGTCGACCGCGGGCCGCTCACCGTGGCCGGCCGGCGCTGGCACCGCGAGGTGCTGCTGCTCGCCATCGAGGGCGTCGAGAGCCGCGAGGCGGCCGAGGAGCTGCGCAACACCGAACTGCACGTCCCCGTCGCCGACCTCCCCGCGCTCGAGGACCCCGACGTCTTCTACGACCACCAGCTGGTCGGCCTGACCGCCCGCCTGCCCGACGGCACCGAGCTGGGCACGGTGGGCGCAGTCCGCCACGAGGGCGCCGAGCTGCTCGTCGTCCGTCGGGTCGGGGGCGGGGAACTCCTCGTGCCGTTCGTGACGGCGATCGTCCCGACCGTCGACCTCGCCGGCGGCTCGGTCGTGGTGGACCCGCCCGAGGGGCTGCTCGACCTGTGAGCCTGCCGTTCCGGGTGGACGTCGTCACGATCTTCCCCGAGTACCTGGCGCCGCTGCGGCAGTCGCTGCTGGGCAAGGCCGCCGAGCGCGGCCTGGTGAGCGTCGGCGTGCACGACCTGCGGCAGTGGACCGACGACGTCCACCGCACCGTCGACGACGCCCCCTATGGCGGCGGCCCGGGCATGGTGATGAAGCCCGAGCCGTGGGCCCGGGCGCTGGAGGCCGTCCGCCCGGCGGGCACCCGCCTGGTCGTGCCGACCCCTGCCGGGCGCCCGTTCACCCAGGCCGTGGCCGCCGGGTGGGCGCGTGAGGCCGGGCTGGTGTTCGCCTGCGGCCGTTACGAGGGGATCGACCAGCGGGTCGCCGACTGGGCCGCCGAGGCCGGGCCGGTGTCGGAGGTCTCGATCGGTGACTACGTGCTGGCCGGCGGTGAGTCGGCGGTGCTGGTCATGGTCGAGGCCGTGACCCGGTTGCTGCCCGGTGTCGTCGGCAACCGGGAGTCCGTCGAGTACGACTCGCACGCCGACGGCCTGCTCGAGGGCCCGTCCTACACGCGCCCCGCGTCCTGGCGCGGCCGCGACGTCCCGCCGGTGCTGCTCTCCGGTGACCACGCCGCCATCGCCCGGTGGCGGCGCGCGGAGTCGCTGCGGCGGACCGCGGCCCGGCGTCCGGACCTGCTCGCGGCGCTGCCCGACAGCGCGCTCACCGCCGCCGACCGCGCCGTCCTCGACGAGTGACCTCCCGGCCGTGGGTGCGTCCGACCGCGCGGGTCGTCGTCCTCGACCCCTCCGGGCGGGTGCTGCTGCTCGGCGCCCGGCTCACCGACCCCGCCGTCCCGCCGGGGGACGTGCTGTTCTGGTACACGCCCGGCGGGGGCGTGGAACCGGGGGAGGGCGTGCGGGAGGCCGCCGCCCGGGAGCTCGCCGAGGAGATCGGCCTGGTCGTCGCCCCCGCGCAGCTCGAGGGCCCGGTGTGGTTCCGGCGGCACGTCGGTCCGTTCGCCGGCGTGCAGATCGACTCGCGGGAGACCTTCTTCGTGCTGCGCGACGTGGTGCACGAGGTCGACGCCAGCGGCCGCACCGAGCTCGAGCTGCTCGGCGCCGAGCCGCACCGCTGGTGGAGCGCCGAGGAGGTCGCCGCGAGCGCCGAGACCTTCGCGCCACGCGACCTCGCCGACCTGCTGCCGGAGCTGTCCGCAGGTCCGTGGACGGGGCCGCCGCGCTTCGTCGGCTGAAGATGTGGCACAGTAGAGAGCTGCTGCGGACGCATCGCCTCGTCGACGCCGAGCTCCTCCCGGAGCGCAGCTCCCCGGATCGCACAGCCCGGGGCGCCTGCTGTCCGCACCGCAACGACATGACCGCTAGGACAGGACTGCCGCGATGAACACCCTGGACGTACTCGACGCCGACTCGCTGCGCGACGACATCCCCGAGTTCCGCCCGGGTGACACCGTCAAGGTGCACGTGCGCGTCATCGAGGGCAACCGCTCCCGCATCCAGGTCTTCCAGGGCGTGGTCATCCGCCGGCAGGGCGGGGGCATCCGCGAGACCTTCACCGTCCGCAAGGTCAGCTTCGGTGTCGGCGTCGAGCGCACCTTCCCGGTGCACACCCCGGTCGTCGAGAAGATCGAGGTGGTGACCCGCGGTGACGTGCGCCGCGCCAAGCTGTACTACCTGCGCGAGCTGCGCGGCAAGGCCGCCAAGATCAAGGAGAAGCGCGAGACCGTCTCGCGCTGACGCTCCGCGCTGACACGACGCAGGCCGGCCGGTCCGGCCTGACCACGGCGGGTCCTCCGCGGCCGTACGCTGGCTCCGATGAGCAGTGACCGGCCCGGGAGGCCCGCCGACGTCGTTCCCGAGGGGGAGGACCCCCGGGCGACCGGGTCCACCGCCGACACCGGTCCCGGCCGCCGTCCCGGCGGCCGCGCCGCCCGCCGGCGCGAGCAGTCCGACAAGGGCTCGCTGATCCGCGAGCTGCCGGTGCTCCTGCTCATCGCCTTCGTGCTCGCCTTGCTGGTGAAGACCTTCCTGGTGCAGGCGTTCTTCATCCCGTCGGGCTCGATGGAGCGGACGCTGCACGGCTGCCCGGGCTGCACCGGCGACCGCGTCCTGGTCAACAAGGTGCCCTACTGGTTCGACGAGCCCGAGCCCGGCGACATCGTCGTCTTCGAGGGGCCGGAGAGCTGGTCTCCGGAGGTGGACGTCCAGGAACCGGGCAACTGGCTGTCCAGCGGCCTGCTGTGGCTGGGCCGCGCCATCGGGGTGGCGCCGCCGAGCGAGGACGACTTCGTCAAGCGGGTCATCGCCACCGGCGGCCAGACGGTGCAGTGCTGCGATCCCGAGGGCCGGGTCACCGTGGACGGCAAGCCGCTCGACGAGCCCTACATCTTCGAGAACACCCCGCTGGAGAGCCGGGCGTTCGGTCCGGTCACCGTCCCCGAGGGCCGGCTGTGGGTCATGGGTGACCACCGCTCGGCGTCGGCGGACTCCAAGGCGCACATCGGCGACGAGTGGTCCGGAACGGTCGCCGTGGACGAGGTCGTCGGCAAGGCCGCGCTGATCGTCTGGCCGCTCGACCGTTTCGGCACGCTCGGCTCACCGGACATCCAGGGGACCGAGGCGGCCGGCGTGCCGGTCTCCGGCGCCGCGGCGGTCGCCGCCCCGTACGCCATGGGGCTCGTGGGCGCCGTGCCGCTCACCGCCTGGCGACGGCGACGATCGCGCAGCGGCTGACCGGTCCCGCGCTCCTCCCTCGACCCGCACCTCCCGGCACTCCGGGGCGTGCGGGTCGAGTCGTTCCCGGGGCCCCGCGGAATGGCGTCGCCATGTCGACACGAATGCGACGGGCCGCCATTCCAGTGTTTCCTGTGTGACTGGGAACGAGTCGGAGCTGAGTCCTGGGAGTATTTCGAGAAATGTCGGAAAAGCGTTCAAGCACCCGCTTCACCCGTCCGATGGAGATCGTGAGAAGTTCCCCGAACGTGTGAAACGGAGTCATTGTGTCCGCACCCATGGCGAGCGCCGCCCGTGGCGTCACCCGCGTGCTCATCCTCGCCGACGCCCCCGTCCTGCGCCGTGGACTCGTGAGCATGGTGAACGAGACCGCCGGCATGCAGTCGGTCGGGACTCCGGGGGAGCTGCGCCGCGCCCTCACGCTGGTCGAGACCGCCCGCCCCGACGCGGTGGTCGTGGAGCTGGGCCAGGGCCGCGCCGCGACCCTCAACGCCTGCCGCGACCTGCGCCGCCGGTACCCCCGGGTGACCATCGTGGCCCTGGGCACCTCCGAGGACCCGGCCGTGGTGAACGAGGCGCTGGCCGCCGGCGTCCGCGGCTACCTGATGATCAACACCTCGCCGACGCTGCTCGGCTGGGCCATCCTGGCCGCCCGCGCCGGCCGCACCGTCGTCGACCCGCAGATCCGCCGGGTCGAGCCGTCGGCCGTTCCGGCCGCCAAGCCGTTCACCCCCGAGGTGCCGCTGACCCGCCGCGAGTCCGACGTCCTCGACGAGCTGATCCAGGGCCAGTCGAACCGGCAGATCGGCCGCAACCTGTTCATCAGCGAGGACACCGTCAAGTCCCACGTCAAGGCCATCCTGCGCAAGCTGGGTGCCCGCGACCGGGCGCACGCCGTCTCCCTGGTGCTCTCCTCCCGCACCCCCGCCGCCTGCACCTGCGGCGCGCACGCCCTGTCCCCGGCCGAGGCCGAGGCCTGAGAGAGGACCCCTGCACCGGCAGGATCCGGGACCCGGGACGGGACCAGGAGCCCTGCAGGGGCCCGTGCGGACCGTCCGCCTCCTCGGCGGTCCGCACGGGCCCACCCGGCCGTTCCGGCGGCCGACCGGCCACGGGCCGGCCCCTCTGACCCCGGGGCCGGCCCGTGGCGTTCCCACCCGGCGACGGCTCTCCGCGGTCCCGCACCGGCGTCGTACTGTCGGACCGCGATGGCTGTCCGTACCACCCCCGCTCCTCCCGGGCCGCGGAACCGCACCCGCGCCGTCCCGGCCGCCGACGACCGGCCCGACGCACTGTGGGAGATGGAGCGCTCCCTGCGCCGCCGCGGCTTCGCGGCGGTCGCCGGCGCCGACGAGGCCGGCCGCGGCGCCTGTGCCGGTCCGCTCGTCGCCGCCGCCTGCGTGCTGCCGGCGGGCCGCCGGGGGAGGGTCCCCGGCCTCGCGGACTCCAAGCTGCTCACCGCCGCGACCCGAGAGCGGGTCTACGAGGAGGTCGTCGACCGCGCAGAGGCGTGGTCGGTGGTCGTCCTGCCGGTCGCCGACCTCGACGCGCGCGGCATGCACGTGACCAACATCGAGGCGCTGCGTCGCGCGGTGTGGGCCCTCGACCCCGGCGCCGACTACGTGCTCACGGACGGCTTCCCCGTCGCGGGGCTGGCCTGCCCCACCCTCGCGGTGTGGAAGGGCGACCGGGTGGCAGCGTGCGTCGCGGCCGCGTCGGTGCTGGCCAAGGTCACGCGGGACCGGATCATGCTCGACCTGCACGAGCGCTGGCCGGAGTACGACTTCGCCGTCCACAAGGGCTACAGCACCGCCGCTCACGACGCCGCCCTGCGGCGGTACGGGCCCTGTCCGGAGCACCGGAAGCGCTTCGTCAACGTGGTCCGGGCCCGCGACGCACACGCCGCTCGGGGACTCCAGCTGACCGGCTCCGGCGCCATGGTCGATGATGGGGCCATGCGCCACGTGTCCGGAGAGCCGCGATGAGCACCGAGGACCTGGAGAAGTACGAGACCGAGATGGAGCTGCAGCTCTATCGCGAGTACCGGGACATCGTCCGGCAGTTCACCTACGTGGTGGAGACCGAGCGGCGCTTCTACCTCGCCAACTCCGTCGACCTGCAGGTCCGGGAGGCCGGCGGCGAGGTGTACTTCGAGCTCAAGCTCTCCGACGCCTGGGTCTGGGACATGTACCGGCCGGCCCGGTTCGTGCGCAACGTCCGGGTGCTGACGTTCAAGGACGTCAACGTCGAGGAGCTGGACAAGCCCGACCTCGAGCTGCCCGACGGTCCCCGGCTGACCTGATCCGCGCGTCACGGCGGAGAGGCTGACCCCGCCGGGTGACGTCCCGCCCCCCGGCGTCCACAGGCGGCCGTCCCGTCCACAGATCCGCCGGACGGCTGTCCCGGCCGGTGCGGGCGGACGACGGTCGGCCGGGTGCGAACGACATCGGACCTCGGCGCCCGCGGCGAGCGGATCGCCGCCGCCCACCTGACCGACAGCGGCCTGCGCGTCCTCGACCGGAACTGGCGCTGCCGCGAGGGTGAGCTCGACATCGTCGCCCGCGACGGCGACACGCTGGTCTTCTGCGAGGTCAAGACCCGCCGCGCGGTCGGCTTCGGCCACCCCGTGGAGGCGGTCGGGCACGCCAAGCAGCGCCGGCTGCGCAC
>DASQXT010000547.1:0-17280 GCA_035639575.1 Geodermatophilus sp. | reverse complement strand
CACTTGCGGTAAGACGGCGTGTTCGCGCCGTAAGGCCCGGCGAGAGTTGACAGCCGGGAGTCAGCTCGCCGGGCTGACACTGCTCATGTTGAAGTCCGGCACGCGCAGGGGGGCCATGGCCGCGCGGGTGAACCAGTCGTTCCACTCCCGCGGCAGCGTCGGTTCGGTGCGCCCGACCTCGCTCACCCGGCCCAGCAGGTCGATCGGCGACTCGTTGAACCGGAAGTTGTTCACCGCGCCGGTGACCTCGCCGTTCTCCACCAGGAAGACGCCGTCGCGGGTCAGCCCGGTGAGCAGCAGGGTCTGCGGGTCGACCTCGCGGATGTACCAGAGCGTCGTCAGCAGCAGGCCGCGCTCGGTGCCGGCGACCATCTCGTCGAGGGACGCCGTGGCGCCCGGCTGCTCGAGGACCAGGTTGTCGACAGCGGCCGTCGCCGGCGCGGTGGTCCTCAGCGCCCAGGCCCGCGGCCGGATCAGGTTGGACAGGACGCCACCGGAGATCCACTCGACGGCCGGCGTCGCCATGCCGTTGTCGAACACCGACGCCGAGCCCGACGAGCCGCTGACCACCTGGAACGGGGAGGCCTCGAGGCCGGGTTCGAACGGGTCGCTGCGCAGCGTCAGCGGCAGCGCGGCCAGCCGCTCGCCGACCCGGTTGCCGCCGCCGGGCCTGGCGTAGACGTTGCGGCCCTCATCGGCGTCGCGGGCCTCCATCGTCCAGTAGGCGTAGATCATCAGGTCGCTCACGGCCGAGGGTGGCAGCAGCGTCTCGTAGCGCCCGGCGGGCAGCTCGACCCGGCGCTGCGACCAGCCGAGCTTGCGCTGCACGTCGGCGACCAGGTCGGCCACCGAGACGTCGGTGAAGTCGCGGGTGCCGACGCCGGCCCACACCGAGCGGCTCATGTCGCCGCTCTTGCCGTTGAGCTCCACCCGGCCGCTGGGCTGGTCGTGCCGCAGCCGCAGCCCGGTCGACGTCCCCAGGTAGGTGGTGGCCATGGCGTGCTCGGCGTAGCCGAAGAGCAGCTCGTCGCGGTCGCGGGCGCCGCCGAAGGCCTCCCCCAGCTCGGGCGCGAAGTCGCGGAAGACGCCGATCGAGGTCTCCGCGGCGTCGGCGTCCCAGTCACCGGCGCCGGGCGGCGCCTCGCTGACCAGCGGGACGGCGTCCTCGGCGGGGCCGGCGTCGCGGGCGGCCTGCTCGCTGGCGGCCACCAGCTCCTCGACGTCCGGGCTGCCGGTGCGCGCCACCGTGCCGGCCGCCATCCCCGCCCCGCCGTCGACGAACGAGACGACGACGACCTGCCGGGAGCGCATCGCGCCGTTCGTGGTCAGGCTGTTCTTCGCCCAGCGCAGGTTCGCCTCGGAGCTCTCCACCACGAAGGTGACCTGCCCGTCGGCGGTGGAGGCGGCCAGCGCCTTCTCGACGACGTCCTGCGGACGCGACCACGCACTCATCGTTCCGCTCCTCGCTCGCTGGCGCTCGCTGCGATGCTCACAGCCCGCTCGCTGGCGCTCGCACCGCTCATCGCCCGGCCTCCTGCACGGTGTTCAGGATGTTGACGTCCTCGAACAGGGCCACCGGGCAGCCGTGGCTGACCGGGGCGACCTGCCCGGGCTGGGCCTTGCCGCAGTTGAACGCGCCGCCGAGCAGGTACGTCTGCGGGCCGCCGACGACGCGCATCGAGCCCCAGAAGTCCGTCGTCGTCGCCTGGTAGGCCACGTCGCGCAGCTGACCGGCGAGCCGGCCGCCCTCGATGCGGTAGAAGCGCTGGCCGGTGAACTGGAAGTTGTAGCGCTGCATGTCGATCGACCAGCTCTTGTCGCCGACCACGTAGATGCCGCGCTCGACCCCGGCGATGACGTCGGCGGTCGAGGGGCCGTCGGGGGCCGGCTGCAGCGAGACGTTGGCCATCCGCTGCACCGGGGTGTGCTGCGGCGAGTCGGCGAAGGCGCAGCCGTTGGAGCGGGTCATGCCGCCCATCCGCGCGGTGTTCCGGTCGACCTGGTAGCCGACCAGGACGCCGTCCCTGATGACGTCCCACTGCTGCCCGGCGACGCCCTCGTCGTCCCAGCCGATCGTGGAGAGCCCGTGCGGGGCGGTGCGGTCGCCGGTGACGTTCATGATCTCGGAGCCGTAGCGGAGCGTGCCCAGCTTGTCGACGGTGGCGAACGAGGTGCCGGCGTAGGCGGCCTCGTAGCCCAGCGCCCGGTCCAGCTCGGTGGCGTGGCCGATGGACTCGTGGATGGTCAGCCACAGGTTCGACGGGTCGACGACGAGGTCGTAGCGCCCCGCCTGCACCGACGGCGCCTTGGTCTTCTCGCGCAGCAGCTCGGGGATCTCGGCGATCTCACCGCGCCAGTCCCAGCCGGTGCCGGTCAGGTACTCCCAGCCGCGGCCGGCCGGCGGCGCGACGGTGCGCATGCTCTCGAACGCGCCGGTGGAGCGGTCGACGGTGAGCGCGGTGAGGTCGGGGTGGATGCGCACCCGCTGCTGTCGGGTGCGGGTGCCGGCGGTGTCGGCGTAGTACTTCTGCTCCTTCACCGCCTGGCAGACCGCCTGCACGTGCTCGACCCCGTCGGCGGCCAGCAGCTGCTCGGACAGCTCGGTGAGCAGCCCGGTCTTGTCGGCGTCGGGCACCGCGAACGGGTCGACGTCGTAGTCGGACACCCAGACCGCGTCGGGGTACACCGGCTCGGGTGCGAGCTCGACGCGGTCGCTGTTGACCGCCGCCGACACCTGCGCCACGGCGACCGCCTCCTCGGCCAGCCGCACGGCCTCCGCCGCGGTGAGGACGACGCCCGCGGCGAACCCCCAGGTGCCCTCGTACACCACGCGCACGGCCAGGCCGAGGTCCTCGCCGTCGGCCAGCGACTCCAGCCGGGCGTCGCGCAGGCTGATCGACTGGGTGCGGATCCGCTCCACCCGGAGGTCGGCGTGCTCGCAGCCGAGGTCGAGGGCCCGGGTGAGCGCGGCGTCGGTCAGCGCGGACAGCGGGAGGGCGAGGAAGGACGCGTCCACGTCGCGGGAGGCAGCCACCGCCCCTGTCTACCAGCGCGGGCGGCACGTTCCACGCCGGGCCCGAGGGTCCGCCGCCCGGCCGGGCACCGGCGCCACTAACCTCGCTGGGTGCCCCGACGCCGGATCTGGGCCGTCCCGGCGGCGGCCCTCGCCCTCGCCGCCTGCGGGGGCGGCGGGCTGGACCGGCCGGCCACCGAGGCGTGCGACGCCGTGGCCGCCTGGATCGACGCGGGGAGCCCGCCCGACCAGCGGGCCGCGGTCACCGAGCGGGCCGGCGACCTGCTCGGGCAGTCGGACTCGACACCGCTGACCGATCCCTACGAGCGCTTCCGGGACACCCGGGAGGAGGACCTCGACTACGCCGCGGTCGTCGAGGCGGGCGCCAACTTCGTGCGGGCCTGCTGGGACCACGGCTGGGAGCACCCCGGGGGCTGACCCGGTCACCGGCTCCGGACGGCGTGGCCGCGAGACGACCGGGGTAGACGCCAGCACATGGCCGCGCCCTCCCCGCCGTCCCCTGCCGACGACGTCACGCTCACCTTCGGCGGGAACGCCACCACGCTGCTGCGGCTCGGGCCCTTCACGCTGCTGACCGACCCGAACTTCCTGCACCGCGGGCAGCGCGCCTACCTCGGCAAGGGGCTGTGGACCAAGCGGCTCACCGAGCCCGCGCTGCAGCCCACCCAGCTGCCGGCGCTGGACTCGATCCTGCTGTCGCACCTGCACGCCGACCACTGGGACCGGATCGCCACCCGCACCCTCGACCGCGGCACCCCGGTGATCACGACCCAGGCCGCCGCCCGCGCGCTGGGCCGGCGCGGTTTCCGGGAGACCGTCGACCTCAGCCCCTGGCAGCGGCACGAACTGAGCCGCGACGGCGCCACGCTGCGCATCACCTCGGTCCCCGGCGTCCACGGCCCCCAGCCCGTCGCCATGCTGCTGCCGCCGGTGATGGGCAGCGTGCTGGAGCTGGTGCGCGACGGCGAGGTGTCCTGGCGGGGCTACATCAGCGGCGACACCGTCTTCCGTCCCGAGCTCGGCGAGGTGCTCGAGCGCTGCGGGCCGCTGGACGTCGTCATCCCGCACCTGGGCGGCACCAGGGCGCTCGGCTTCACCGTGACCATGGACGGCCGGCAGGGCGCCGACCTGGTCGAGCTGCTCAAGCCGCCGGTCACCGTGCCGGTGCACTACGACGACTACGACCGGTTCGCCTCGCCGCTGGGCGACTTCGTCCGCGAGGTGGCCGCCCGGCGCGCGCCCGGCGAGATCCGCGCGGTGACCCGCGGCGAGACGATCTCATTGCGGTCCTCCGGACCGCGACCGCGGCCAGGTGCCGTCCCCGAGCTGAGCTGAGCCGCTGCCCGCGTCCCGGTCGGGAGACCCTCCGGGCCCCCGCGACCGGCCCACCGCGACCAGGTGCCGTCCCCGACGGGCGCCGAGCCCTCCGCCGCAGGCGGCTCACACCGGTGCGCTCACCCAGCCAGGCGGCCGGCGCGCTCGGCGACGTCGGCGCGCAGGGCCTCGGCGTCCACCGTCGTGCAGACGCCGTCGCGCACGAGCTGCCGCCCGCCGACCCAGGTGTCGCGCACCAGCCGCGAGGTGCCCGACCAGACCAGGTGGGTGAGCAGGTCCACCGGGTCGATCACGGGCTCGAAGGCCAGGTCGCGGGTGTCGACGTGCACCAGGTCCGCCCGGCGGCCGACGGCGACCTGGCCGAGGTCCGGTCGGCCGATGGCGTCGGCGGCCCCACCGGTGGCCAGCCAGAACGCCTCGGCGGCGGTCAGCGCGGTGGCCGAGCCCTCACGCAGCCGGGCCAGGCCCGCGGCCAGCCGGACGTCGGCCAGCAGGTCGAGCCCGTCGTTGGACGCCGCCCCGTCGGTACCCAGCCCCACCCGGACGCCGCGGTCGAGCATCGCCCGCACCGGCGCGATCCCGCTGGCCAGCTTGGCGTTGCTCGCGGGGCAGTGCGCCACCGCCACGTCGTACTCCCGCCACAGCTCCAGGTCGCCGTCGTCGACGTGCACGCTGTGCGCGGCCAGCACCCGGCCACCCAGGACGTCGTGCGCGGCCAGCAGGGCGGGCACCGACAGCCCGTGGGTGGCCAGCAGGTCCGCGCCCTCGCCGGCGGTCTCGGCGACGTGCAGGTGCAGCAGCAGGCCGTGCTCCCGGGCGGCGGCCGCGGCGTCGCGCAGCACCGGCAGCGGCAGCGTGTAGGCCGCGTGCGGGCCGATGCCGTACTCGACGGCGCCGTCGCCGGGCACGGAGGTCGCCAGCGTCACCGCGTCGGCCAGCTGCTGGGCCAGCGGCGGCATCCCGGGCAGCGGCAGCAGGGGGGTGGCGACCACCGCGCGGGCACCGGTGCGGCCGACGGCGGTAGCGATCCGCTCGGGCGAGAAGTACATCTCGACGCTGGTGGTGACCCCGCCGCGCAGCATCTCCGCCGAGGCCGCGGTCATCGCCACCTCGACGTCCTCGGGGGTCAGCCGCGCCTCCCGCGGCCAGATCACCTCCCGCAGCCAGCGCGCCAGCGGCAACCCCTCGGCCTGGCCGCGGAACAGCACCATCGGCGCGTGCGAGTGGGCGTTCACCAGCCCCGGCAGCAGCACCCCGGGGACGGCGACGACCTCGGCGTCCCCGACATCCGGGGCGTCGGCGGCCGGGCCGACCCAGGTGAACGTGCCGTCCTCGACGTCGACCGCGGCGTCGGGCACGACGGTGCCGGCGCGGTCCCCGACGACGACGGCCCGGGCGGTGAAGCGCTGCCGCATGGGTGGCGAACCTACCCCCGCGGCTGCCGGGTGCCGCCCTGCGTGCGCCGTTACCGTGGGTCGCATGTCCTACCTCGCCGCCGCGGCCTCCTCCGACCAGGGCGGCATCACCGGTTTCCTGCTCGACGTGGTGGAGCGGCTGGGCGCGATCGGCGTCGGCTTCGCCATCCTGCTGGAGACGGTCGTCCCGCCCATCCCCAGCGAGGCGGTGCTGGGCCTGGCCGGGGTGCTCATCAACGACGGCCGGCTGAGCATCGTCCCGGTCGTCCTGTGCGCGACCCTCGGGTCGATCCTGGGCGCGCTGTTCTTCTACTACGTCGGCCGGGCGCTGGGCCCCCGCCGCTCGCACGCCTTCCTCGACCGGCTGCCGCTGGTGGAGACCGAGGACGTCGACAAGACCTTCGCCTGGTTCGAGCGGCACGGACGCTCGGCGGTGTTCTTCGGCCGGATGGTGCCGATCGTGCGCAGCTTCATCTCCGTGCCCGCGGGCGTGGTGCGCATGCCCCTCCCCCAGTTCGTCCTCTACACCGCCGGGGGCAGCCTGATCTGGAACAGCGTGCTCATCGGCCTGGGCGTCGCGGCCGGCGACTTCGTGCAGCAGAACCTGCACTACCTGGACTACGCCGTCGTGGCCGCGTTCGTGCTGGGCATCGGCTACCTGGTCCACAAGCGCTGGCGGGACGTGCGCCGGCACCGGCAGGCCCGTTCCGCCGACCCCGACGAGAGCCGGTCGGCGTGAGCCCGCTGCGCCCCCGGGTCGTCGCCTTCGACGTCAACGAGACGCTGCTCGACCTCGGCGCGGTGCGCGCCGAGCTGGTGGAGCTCGGGCAGCCGGCCGACCTGCTGCCCGCCGTCTTCTCCCGCACCCTGCTCACCGGCTTCGCCGCCGCCACGGCCGGCACCTGGTGCCGGTTCCGCGAGGCGTTCGACGCCGCCCTGGCCCAGGCCACCGACCTGGGGGACGCCGACCGGTCCCGGGTGGCCGACGCCTTCCTGGAGCTGGCCCCGCACCCCGACGTCGAGCCCGCGCTGCGCCGCCTGGTCGAGGCCGGCGTCCGGGTGGTGACGCTGACCCACGGCTCCCCCGGCGTCGCCGAGGCGGGGCTGGAGCGGGGCGGGATGAGCCCGCTGGTGGAGCGCTCGCTGTCCAGCGAGGTGATCCGGGCCTGGAAGCCGGCCCGCGAGGTCTACCTCTGGGCGGCGGGCGTGTGCGACGTCGAGCCGGCCCGGCTGGCGCTGGTCGCGTCGCACGGCTGGGACGTCCACGGCGCGCTGAGAGCCGGCCTGACCGCGGCCTGGTTCCCGCGCACCGAGCGCGTCTACCCGGCCGTGTACGACCCCGCTGCACTCGTGGCCGGCGACCTCGCCGGCGCGGTCGACGCGCTGCTCGCGCTGCCCCCGGCGTGACCCGGGAGGTCGATACCCCGCTCGGCCCGGCGCGGGTCACCGCCACCGAGCCGGTGGGCGCGGTCGTCGGCACGCTGGTGCTCGGTCACGGCGCGGGCGGGGGCCTCGGGTCGGCCGACCTGACCGCGGTCACCGCCGACGCCGCCGCGGCCGGCTGGCGGGTGCTGGGCGTCGAGCAGCCCTGGCGGGTGGCGGGCAGGCGCATCGCGCCCGCGCCGCCCCGGCTGGACGAGGGCTGGACGGCGGTGCTCGGCACGCTGCGGGACGACGACCGGCTGAGCGGACCGCTGGTGCTCGGCGGCCGCAGCGCCGGCGCCCGGGTGGCCTGCCGGACGGCGGCCGCGCTGGGTGCCGACGGCGTGCTCTGCCTGGCGTTCCCCCTCCACCCGCCGGGCCGCCCCGAGCGCAGCCGCGCCGGCGAGCTGACCGCCGTGGGGGTGCCGCTGGCCGTCGTGCAGGGCGAGCGGGACGCGTTCGGTCGCCCCGAGGAGCTCGCCGCGGTGCTCACCGGGCGGCCCGGCGCCTCGCTCTACGCCGTCCCGGGTGACCACGCGCTGACCCGCAGCCCGGACGTGGTCGCCCTGGCCGCCGTCGACTGGCTGACCGGGGTCGCCGGGGCGGTCCCCGGCGACCCCGCTGCCGTCAGCGGCGCCGGCGCCGCACGACCAGCGTGATGACCAGCAGCAGCGCCGCGGCACCCGCCAGCGGCGCCGCGTAACGGGTCAGCGCTGCCCCGCCGGCGACCTCGAGCAGGTCGATCGGCTCGGGCTCGGCCTGCTGGGGACCCGTGGTCCGCGCGGCCGGGGCCGCCGGGGTCGTCGTCCCGGCCGACGGCGGGTTCGGGATGACGGCGGCCGGCGCGGTGTCGGTCGCCGGCGCGGTGCCGCCGCCCGACGCCCGGTCCGCGGTCGCCGCCGCGCTCTCCCGCGCCGCCGCCGCGGTCGTGCGGGTCTGCTCCGCCACGGCGTTGTCCCCCGGCACCTGCTGCACGGAGGCGGCGACCTCCTCGGCGGCGCCGGCCGTCGTGGCCGTGATCTTCTGCGTCGGCGTCTCCTGCGCGGGTGCGGCCGCCCCCGCGTCGCCGGCCCCGAGCTGGGCGGCCAGCTTGTCGGCGAACTGGCCGAGCAGCTTGTTGCCGACGTCGGTCATGACGCCGCGGCCGAACTGCGCCGGGCGGCCGGTGATGTTCAGGTCGGTCAGGACGTCGACCCGCGTGGTGTCGCCCTCGGCCTTGAGCTGGGCGGTGATGAGCGCGGCCGCGGTGCCGTTGCCGCGCTGGTCCTTGCCGCGGCCGTCGATGACCGCCTTGTGCGCCGCCTCGTCCTTCTCGATGAAGGAGGCTTTTCCTTGATAGGTGAGATTGATCGGGCCGAGCTTCACCTTGACCCGGCCGGTGAAGTCGTCACCGGTGACCGAGTCCAGGGCGGCGCCCGGCATGCACGGCGCGATCCGCTCGATGTCCAGCAGCACCCGCCAGGCTTCGTCGATCGGCACGGGGACGGTGAACGAGTTCTCCAACTGCACGGTGCTACCTCCTGGGGTACGGAACTCGGCCGGTCCGCCCCCGGACGAGGGCGGACCGGCCGAGTCGGTCGAGCGGGATCCGGGTGGCGGTGGATCGAAGCTACAGCCCCGCGGCGGCGGTCACCGCGCGACGAGTCAGCACCTGCGCCAGGTGCTCCCGGTAGTCCGCCTGGGCGTTGAGGTCGCTGCTCGGGGAGGTCCCCTCGGCGGCCGACCGGGACGCCTCGGCGATCGCCTCGGGCGTGGCCTCGGCACCGGCCAGCGCAGCCTCCACCGCGGTCGCCCGCAGCGGCGTGGTGCCCATGTTGGTCAGCCCGATCCGGGCCTCCGCGATGTGCCCGTCCTCCCGCCGGACGACCGCGGCCACCGCCACGATCGACCACGCCTGCGCCACGCGGTTGAACTTCTCGTAGCGCATGCCCCACTCACCGGCCAGCTTGGGGACGCGGACCTCGACGAGGAGCTCCCCCTCCTCCACAGCGGTGGTCAGGTAGTCGACGAAGAAGTCCGCCGCCGGCACGGTCCGCCGTCCCTGGAGGCCGGCGATGACGAACTCCGCGTCCAGGGCGAGGGCCACCGCCGGCAGGTCGCCCGCGGGGTCGGCGTGGACCAGGGCCCCGCCGAAGGTGCCGCGGGCCCGGACCTGCCGGTCGGCCACCGTCTCGGTCGCCTCGGCGATGAGCGGGGCGTGCTGCTGCACCAGGGGGTCGGTCATGACGTCGTGGTGCGTCGTCATGGCCCCGATGACGATGGCGTCGCCGTCGTCCCGGACGCCGCGCAGCTCGGCGACCCGGCCCAGGTCGACCACCGTCTCCGGCGCGGCCAGCCGCAGCCGCATGACGGGGATCAGCGACTGGCCGCCGGCGAGGACCTTGACGTCGTCCCCGCCGTCGGCGATGGCCTGCAGGGCCTCGTCGATGCTGGTGGGGCGGGCGTACTCGAACGCAGCGGGGATCATGGCTCGACTCCTTCGTCGTCACCGGTCACGGCTCGTCTCCCCTGTCGCCTCGGCGGGATCACCGGTCACCTCCGAGAGCGGACTGGGGGGTCGAGACGCCGGCGGTGGTCTCGGTCTGCGCCCCGCCGTAGGCGTTGGTGCCGGCTGTGGCGCGGTCGCCGCCGTCCCCACCGCCGTGGATGGCCCGCCAGACCCGTTCCGGGGTCAGGGGCATCCGGATGTCGCGCACCCCGAGGTGCCGGACGGCGTCCAGCGCGGCGTTCACCACGGCCGGCGTGCTCGCGATGGTGCCGGCCTCGCCGACCCCCTTCGCGCCGATCGGGTTGCCCGGGGCCTCGTGCACCGTGTTGCCGGTGTCGAAGTGCGGCAGGTCGGCCGCCGAGGGCACCAGGTAGTCGACGAAGGTGCCGGTGGTGAGGTTGCCGTCCGCGTCGTAGACGGCCTCCTCGTACAGCGCCTGCGCGATGCCCTGTGCCAGCCCGCCGTGGATCTGACCCTCGACGATGAGCGGGTTGACGATCGTGCCGACGTCGTCCACGCAGGCGTACTTGCGGATCTTCACCATGCCGGTCTCGGTGTCGACCTCCATGGCGCACAGGTGCGTGCCGTGCGGGAAGGAGAAGTTCTCCGGGTCGAAGGTCGCGTCCGCGTCGATCGAGGGCTCCACGCCCTCGGGGAAGTTGTGCGCCGCGAACGTGGCCAGCGCGATCTCCTGGATGGAGACCTCCGCCCCCGGGGTGCCGCGGACGGAGAACTTCCCGCCGGAGAAGTCGAGGTCGTCCTCGCTGGCCTCGAGCAGGTGCGCGGCGACCCTGCGGGCCTTGGCCACGACCTTCTCCGCCGCGTTGACCACCGCGGCCCCGCCGACCACGAGCGACCGGGACCCGTAGGTGTCCAGCCCGCGCGGCGAGATCGAGGTGTCGCCGTGCAGCACCTCGATGTCCTCGAACGGCACGCCGAGCCGGTCGGCGACCAGCTGGCTCCACGCCGTCTCGTGACCCTGGCCGTGCGGGGTCGCCCCGCTGACCACCTCGACCTTGCCGGTCGGGAGCATCCGGATGGAGGCGTGCTCCCAGCCGCCGGCGCCGTAGGACAGCGAGCCGAGCACCCGGGAGGGCGCCAGGCCGCACATCTCGGTGAAGGTGGAGACGCCGATGCCGAGCTGCACCGGGTCGTTCGACTCCCGGCGGCGACGCTGCTCCGCGCGCAGCTCGTCATAGCCGAGCAGCTCCAGCGCCTTCTGGGTCGCGGTCTCGTAGTCGCCGCTGTCGTAGGTCATCCCGGCCACCGAGGTGAACGGGAACTCCTCGGCCCGGATCCAGTTCCTGCGGCGCAGCTCCAGCGGGTCCATGTCCAGCTCGACGGCGAGCTCGTCCATGATCCGCTCGATGGCGAAGGTCGCCTCGGGGCGCCCGGCGCCGCGGTAGGCGTCGGTGGGCGTCTTGTTGGTGAAGATGCCGTCGCACTCGAAGCGGTAGGCCGGGAACTTGTAGATGCCGTTGAACATGAAGGCACCCAGCACCGGGACGCCCGGGCTCACCAGGCGCAGGTAGGCGCCCATGTCGGCGAGGATCCGGCAGCGCAGGCCCTTGACGTTGCCCTCGCGGTCGGCGGCGATGTCGATGTACTGGATCTGGTCGCGGCCGTGGTGGGCCGTCATCAGCGACTCGCTGCGGGTCTCGGTCCACTTGACCGGCTTCCCGAGCCGGCGGGCCACGAGCAGGCTGATGACCTCCTCGGGGGTGACCTGCAGCTTGCCGCCGAAGCCGCCGCCGACGTCGGGCGCGACCACCCGCAGCTTGTGCTCGGGCACCCCGGTGACCATCGCCAGCATGATCCGCAGGATGTGCGGCACCTGGGTCGAGGACCACATCGTGTAGTTGTCGCCCTGCGGCTGGACGACGACCGAGCGGGGTTCCATGAACGCCGGGATCAGCCGCTGCTGCACGAACCGGCGGCTGACCACGACCTCGGCGTCGCGGAACGCCTCCTCGGTGTGCTGGCCGGTGCCGGCGTCCCCGGACTCGAAGACGAAGTGGAAGCTGCGGTTGGACTCGAGGTGGTCGTGGGTCAGCTGGGCGCCCTCGGCGACCGCCTCCTCCATGTCCAGCACCGCGGGCAGCAGGTCGTAGTCGACGTCCACCAGCTCGACGGCGTCCTGCGCGGCGGCCTTGCTGCGCGCCACGATGACCGCGACGGCCTCGCCGACGTGGTTGACCTCGTCCACGGCGATCGACGGGTGGCCGGGGTTGACCATGTCGGGGGTGACCGGCCAGGCGCACGGGATCGAGCCCTGCTCGTCGGCCACGTCCCGCCCGGTGAGGACGGCGATGACGCCCGGGGCCTCCTGGGCGGCGCTGACGTCGATGGAGCTGATCTTCGCGTGCGACACGGGGCTGCGGACGACGGCCAGGTGCAGCATGCCGGGCAGCACCGTGTTGTCGGTCCAGGTGGTCCGGCCGGTGATCAGCCGGGCGTCCTCCTTGCGGCGGCGGGCCTTGCCGACCTCGCGCTCGGGCGCCTCGGCGATGGCCCGGTCCTCGACGGTGGTCATGCCTGACCCACCACGTGCGGAGCGGCCGCGGTGTCGACCTCGGCCGGGGAGACGGAGCCGGCGCCGCGCATCTCGCCGGCGGCCTGCTGCACCGCGCGGACGATGTTCTGGTAGCCGGTGCAGCGACAGAGGTTGCCCTCGATGCCCTCGCGGACCTCGGTGTCGCTCGGGTCCGGGTTCTCCTTGAGCAGGTCGACCGAGGCCATGATCATCCCCGGCGTGCAGTACCCGCACTGCAGGCCGTGCATCTCGTGGAACGCCTTCTGCACCGGGTGCAGGCCGCCGTTCGGCGCGAGCCCCTCGATGGTCGTCACCTCGCCGCCGTCGGCCTGGACGGCCAGCACGGTGCAGGACTTCACGGCCGCGCCGTCCAGGTGGACGGTGCACGCGCCGCAGTTGCTGGTGTCGCACCCGATGACGGTGCCGACCTTCCCCAGCTGCTCCCTCAGGTAGTGCACCAGCAGCGTCCGGGGTTCGACGTCGTCGGTGTACGTCACCCCGTCCACCCGCACGTTGATCTGGGTCACCGTTCCTCCGCTCCTCTGCAGGGGTCACGCGTGGTGCCGGGCACAGCCCCACCTGCGGGGAGTGTGTCGAGGACCACGTGACTTAGGCCACGCTTACCTGAGGCCGGAGCACGCGTCATTCGCCGCGTCAGCGGACGAAGGGCTGACCATCCTCCGCATTCGCGGAATCTGCAGGCCCTGAGGCTCCGTGCCCGCGGAGATGGATCAACGTTGCAGCGGCGTTGCAGCGACCCCGGCGGCCATCGGTGCGCGGACCCGGGTGCACCAGCTCCACGACGGCGTAGTTAGGTGAGCCTCACCTACTCGAAGGGGAGCACATGTCCGTTCGCCCGTTCCTGCGCGGCGCCACCCTGGTCGCCACCACCGTCCTCGTCGCGAGCTGCGGCTCCGGCGACGCGGGGTCCTCCGGGGAGACCGCCACGTCCGGCAGCCCCTCGAGCCCCGGTGGCGCCTTCCCCGTCACCGTCGAGACGGCCTTCGGGGACGTCGAGATCCCGGCGGAGCCCCAGCGGGTCGTGGCCCTCGGCTGGTCGGACGCCGAGACCGCGCTGGCGCTGGGCGTCCAGCCGGTGGGTGCCAGCGACTGGCTGGCCTTCGGCGGCGAGGGCGTCGGCCCGTGGGCGCAGGGGCGCTACGACGAGGCCCCGGAGGTCATCGAGACGCTCGAGCCGAGCCTCGAGGCGGTCGCCGCGCTGCAGCCCGACCTCATCCTGGACACCCGCTCCCCCGCCACGCAGGAGCGCTACGACGCGCTCAGCTCCATCGCGCCGACCGTCGGCCAGCCCGAGGGCGTCGGCCCGTACCAGACCACCTGGCAGCAGCAGCTGGACCTGGTCGGCCGGGCGCTGGGCCGCGAGGAACAGGCCGACCAGCTGCAGGCCGAGGTCGACCAGCAGTTCACCGAGGCCGCGGCGGCCCACCCGGAGTTCGACGGCACCGAGGTCGCCGTCGGCGCCTACACCTCCGAGGGCTTCGGCGCCTACGTCCGCGGCGACACCCGGGTCGACTTCATGGAGGCGCTGGGCTTCACGAACAAGGCGGCCGTCCAGGACCTGGCCGGCGAGGACTTCTTCGTCCCGATCAGCGAGGAGCAGGTGCCGCTGCTCGACGCGCCCCTCACCGTGGTCTTCCCGATCTTCGTCGACGCCTCGCAGATCACCGACAACCCGCTCTGGCAGTCGCTGCCCGTGGTGCGGCAGGGCAACGCCGTCGTGCTGGAGGACCAGACGCTGGTCAACGCCTTCTCCAGCGGCTCGGCGCTGGGTACGCGGTACGCCCTGGAGAACGCCGTCCCGCTGTTCGCCGAGACGCTCGGCTGACGGCTACTGGGCCGGTGCGGGCGCGGTCCGCACCGGCCCGGTGCGCTGCTCACGACGGCGTAGCAGCGCCGAGGCGGTCAGCGCGGCGAGCCCGACCGCGGCCAGCGCGGCCCCGACGGCGGCCGGCGCGGTCCACCCGAGGCCGGCCGCGATGACCACGCCACCCAGCCAGGCGCCGAGGGCGTTGGCGGCGTTGAGCGCCGAGTGGTTGAGCGCGGCGCCCAGCATCTGCGCGTCGCCGGCGACCTCCATCAGCCGCAGCTGCAGGGTCACCACCAGCACCGAGGCGGTCGCCGAGAGCAGGAAGAGGGTGATCATCAGCCCCGGCGCCCAGCCGGCCGTGAGCGCCACCAGGGCCAGCAGCAGGCCCATGGTCCCCATCGCGCCGACCAGCGAGCGGAACAGCGCGAGGTCCGCGAGCCGACCGCCGAGCGCCGTCCCCAGGACGCCGCCGACGCCGAAGACCAGCAGCACCCACGGCACCGCGCCGCGCGGCAGGCCGGCCTCCTCCGTGCTGAGCGGCGAGACGTAGCTGTAGACGGCGAACATGCCGCCGAAGCCGACCGTGCCGACCAGCAGGGTCAGCAGCACCTGCGGACGGCGCAGCGCGGTGAGCTCGGTGGCGATCGTGACCTCGCTCCGGCCGGGCGAGGACGGCACGAACGCCAGCACCGCCAGCACGGTGGCCACGGCGAGGCCGACGACCGCCCAGTAGGCCGCGCGCCAGCCCAGCGTCTGCCCGAGCCAGGTCGCCGCCGGGACCCCGGCCAGGTTGGCCACCGCCAGGCCGAGCATGACCGAGCTGACCGCCCGGCCGCGCAGCTCGGCCCGCACCAGCGAGGCGGCCACGAGCGAGGCCACCCCGAAGTACGCGCCGTGCGGCAGCCCGCTGACGAAGCGGGCGAGCAGCAGCGAGGAGGGGCCGACGGCCAGCGCGCTGCCGAGGTTGCCGAGCAGGAACGCGATGACGAGGCCGACCAGCAGTCCCCGGCGCGGCAGCCGGGCGCCGAGCGCGGCGAGGACCGGGGCGCCCACGACCACGCCGAGTGCGTAGGCGGAGATGACGTGGCCGGCGGTGGGGATGTCGACCCCGACGCCCTCGGCGATCTCGGGCAGCACGCCCATCGTCACGAACTCGGTCGTGCCGATGGCGAAGCCGCCCAGGGCGAGGGCGACGACCGCGGCGACGACCCGCCGGGTGCTGAGCTGGGGGACGTCGGGCGGTGCGGTCACGTGGAAGAGGCAAGGCGGCCCACCGCGGCCGCATTCCCGGCAGCCCTCCGGCGGGTCCCGCCGCACGCCCGAGGGTGTGCACGGATGGTGATCTGCGGAGGTCCGGAGACCACCATCCGTGCACACAGACGTCGGGTCAGCTCGCCGCTCCTCGCGGGCCTGCGAGGCGTGGGGGAAGGGTGGTCCTTCGTCAGTGCAGGCGCAGCGGGCCGCGCGGGACCCGGCGCAGCCGGTGCAGGTGCGCGGCGACGGCCGGCCGGCTCGGGGCGCCGGGTGGCAGGGTCTCCAGGCAGGCCTGCCACACCGCGGCGTCGTCCTGGGCCTCGGGCAGCCGCGTGTAGCGCAGCAGCAGCTCGGGACGGCGGGAGGCGAGCACGGCCTGCCGCAGCGCCGCGGACAGCCGGTCGCGGGCGGCGACCACGCCGGGCGCCGACGAACGGGGCAGCACGGCGCCCGGGTACCGCTCGAGCGCCGGACCGACGGCGCCGCGCGCGAGCAGCCGGCGCACCTGGTCCAGGTCGGTCTCCAGCGGGCCGGTCAGCCGGTAGGGGCGGGAGCCGAGCAGGTGGGCGCCGACCAGCCGGCGCAGCCGGGACAGCTCGGCCCGGACGGTCACCGCGGCCGCGTCGCCGGCGTGACACTCCGCGGCCAGCTGCTCGGCCGTGCGCCCACCGCCTCCGGCCGCCGCCTCAGCGAGCAGGAGCAGCAGCTCGGAGTGGCGCAGCGAGAGCTCCGCGGGGCCGGACGGCAGCCGCAGCCGGGCGCGCTCGCGGCCGAGCACCTCCAGCCGCGGGACGGGGCGGGCGGCCGGGCGGGGCGCCGGGGCCGCGGGCCGGGCGGCCTCCTCGCGGTGCAGCCCGCGCAGCTCGGCCTCGACGGCGGCGACCGTGGCGCGGACGAGGGTGAGCACCTGCGGGCTGGCCACGTGGTCGCCGCCGGTGACGTCGATGGCGCCCAGCAGCACACCGGTGACCGGGTGGTGCACCGGCGCGGCCGAGCAGCTCCACGGCTGCACCGGTCGGCGGTAGTGCTCGCTGCCGTAGATCTGGACGGCGTGGTCGAGGGCCAGCGCGGTGCCGGGGGCGTTGGTGCCGGCGACGTCCTCGGACCACCGGGCGCCCTCGACGAAGTGCATCGCCTCGGCGCGCGCCCGCAGCTGCCGGTCGCCCTCGACCCACAGCATCCGGCCGTCGGCGTCGGTGACCGCGACGATCATCCGGTCGGCCTCGGCGTCCTCGACCAGCAGCCTGCGGATCACCGGCAGCACCGGCGCCAGCGGGTGGGCGGCGCGGTAGGCCAGCAGCTCGTCGTCCAGCAGGTCGACCGGCGGGGCGGCGCCGTCGGGGTCGACACCGCCGGCCAGACTGCGCCGCCAGGAGTCCCAGACGACGGCGCGCACCAGGTCCGGCGCGGCGGGGCCGGAGCTCGTGACGAGGGCCTCGTGGGCGGCGCGCAGCCGCCGGGTGTGGGCGGGGTCGGGCCGGCCGTCGGGCAGCGCGACCCACGGGTTCAGCGTCGTCACGGTGTCGTCCGCGGGCTCGGATCCATCGTCCGCCCATCGTGACCGCTGCCACGTGATTCCACCAGGGAACCGGTGGTGTGCAACCGGTTCGGAGGAGGTGTCGGTGCAGGCCGGGCGGGCAGCAGCGCCCGGACGTCCCCGGCCCGCAGGGCGCCGGCCCACAGACCGGCGCCGTAGGCGAGGTCCTCGAGCCGCCGGCCGGCGGCGAAGCGCAGCGGGCCGACCCGGCGACGGTGCGGCCACCAGGCGAGGACGGCGTCGGCGACGGCGGCCGCCGCGGCGAGCCGGCGGCCCCGGCGGGAGACCGCGGCCGCGAGCAGGGTCAGCGGCCAGTGGTGCCGGGTGACGCTGCGCGCCAGCGTCCGGCCCGCGACGGCGCTGCCCCGCACGACCAGCACCGTCGCCAGCCCGACCGGCGCGCGCTGCCCGGGCCGGGCCAGCCGGGGCGCCAG
>DASQXT010000546.1:0-5641 GCA_035639575.1 Geodermatophilus sp. | reverse complement strand
CGCCGGCCGAGGGGGACTGCGCGCAGCGCGCCGAGCCCGACCCCGAGCGGCCGGTCGTCGAGCTGGACCTGCGGCTGGACGACGACCTGCGCACGGTCACCGGCACCGAGACCGTCGTCCTCACCCCCGACCTGCCCACCGGCGAGCTGGTCTTCCGGCTGGTCCCCAACGGGCCCGGACCGGCCGCAGCGGGCAACCGCCTGGTCGTCGACGGCGCGCGCGGGGACGACGTCGCCGGCAGCGGCTACGAGGACGCCGGGGCCGAGGGCCCGGGTGGCCTGTTCGTCGTCCGGTTGGACGAGGAGCTCCCGGCCGGGGTGGCGACCGAGGTGGCCCTGGACTTCACGCTCACCCTGGGTGGGGGCGACTTCGAGCGGGTGGGGGCGGCCGACGGCGTCTCCTGGTGGGCCAGCGGGGCGCCGCTGCTGGCCTGGCAACCCGGTGTCGGCTGGGCCCGCGACCCGTTCGTCGACCTCCCGGGCGAGACCGCGACCAGCTCCGTCGCCGACACGACGGTCCGGGTCTCGGCCCCCGAGGCGCTCACCGTGCTCATGACCGGCGACCAGGCCGCACCCACCGCGCCGCGGGACGGCCGGCGCACCTGGACGTCGGTCGAGCCGGCCGCGCGGGACGTCAGCGTCGCCGTGGGGGAGTTCGACACCGCGAGCGCCACCGGCGGGAGCGGGGTCGAGGTGACGACCGGCGCGCTGCCGGGCGCGGCCATCCCGGCCCGGGAGCTCACCGCGTGGACCCTGGCCGCGATCGACCAGCTCGAGGCCCGCTTCGGCCCCTTCCCGTACGCCACGCTCACCGTGCCGCTGCTGCCGATCCAGGGCGGCGGCATCGAGTACCCCGGCTCCATCCTGCTCGCCGGCGCCGACCGCCGCGTGCTGCTGCACGAGGTCGCGCACATGTGGTTCTACGGGATGGTCGGCGACTCCCAGTTCCGCGATCCGTGGCTGGACGAGGCGTTCGCGACCTACGCCGAGTCCGTCGCCTTCCCGGTGCCCGAGGACGCCGCGGCGCGGGCGCTGGGCACCCCCGGTGAGGTGGGGGCCGCGATGGACGAGTTCGACAGCGTCGCGGACTACTTCCGCCAGGTGTACGCCAAGGGCGGCGCCGCGCTCGTGACCGCCCGCGAGGCCGCGGGCGCCGAGGCGTTCGACGCCGCCCTGCGCTGCTACGTCGACGCCAACGCGTGGACGATCGCGACCCCGGACGACGTCGCACGCGCGCTGGAGGACCTGCCCGCCGCGCTCGACGTCCTCACCGCGGCGGGCGCCCTCCGCTAGAGGAGGGCCCCGTCCTCCTCTAGCCGGCCGAGCCCAGGAGGCGCTGCATCCGGGTCACGCCCTCGACCAGGTCCTCGTCGCCCAGGGCGTACGACATCCGCAGGTAGCCCGGCGTGCCGAAGGCCTCCCCGGGGACGACGGCGACCTCGGCCTCCTCGAGGACGATCTCGGCCAGCTGCACGCTGTCCTCCGCCGTCCGGCCGGCGATCGGCCGGCCCAGCAGGGCCTTGACCGACGGGTAGACGTAGAACGCACCGCGCGGCTCGGGGCAGGCCACCCCGGGGATCTCGCGCAGCATCGACACGATCGTGCGGCGCCGCCGGTCGAAGGCCTCCCGCATCGTGGCCACGGCCGACAGGTCACCGGTCAGCGCGGCGACCGCGGCCGCCTGCGACACGTTGGCCACGTTCGAGGTGGCGTGCGACTGCAGGTTGGTGGCGGCCTTGACGACGTCGGCGGGCCCGACGACCCAGCCCACCCGCCAGCCGGTCATCGCGTAGGTCTTGGCGACCCCGTTGACGACGACGCAGCGGTCTGCGAGCTCTGGGACGACGACCGGCATCGACGGCGCCGTCGCCCCGTCGTAGGTGAGGTGCTCGTAGATCTCGTCGGTGAGCACCCACAGCCCGTTCTCGTGCGCCCAGCGGCCGATCTCCTCGACCAGCTCCGGCGGGTACACCGCGCCGGTCGGGTTGGACGGCGAGCAGAACAGCAGCACCTTGGTGCGCGGCGTCCGGGCGGCCTCGAGCTGGGCCACCGACACCAGGTAGCCGCTCTCCTCGTCGGCCACGACCGGCACCGGCACGCCGCCGGCCAGGGCGATCGCCTCGGGGTAGGTGGTCCAGTACGGCGCGGGCAGCAGCACCTCGTCGCCCGGGTCGAGCATCGTGGCGAAGGCCTCGTAGACGGCCTGCTTGCCGCCGTTGGTCACCAGCACGTTGGCCGGGGTGACCTGCAGCCCCGAGTCGCGCGCGGTCTTGGCGACGATCGCCTCCTTGAGCGCCGGCAGCCCGCCCGCGGGGGTGTAGCGGTGCATCGCGGGCTGGCGGCAGGCGGCGACGGCGGCCTCGACGACGTAGTCCGGCGTCGGGAAGTCCGGCTCGCCGGCGCCGAAGCCGATCACCGGCTTGCCCGCGGCCTTGAGCGCCTTGGCCTTGGCGTCCACCGCCAGCGTCGCCGACTCGGCGATCGCGGCGATGCGGCGGGAGATGCGCCGGTCGGCGGGCGACGTCGCGGGGGACGGGGCAGCGGACTCCGGGGGGGAGACGGCGGTCATGGCCCCATCATGTCGGAGGACGGTGTGCGCGGTCGCCTCCGATCCCGGTCCCGACCCGCCGGCGCCTCCTGTCGCCCCACGCGTCGGGCGTCCTCGCCCGGCACGTCGGTGGCCCGGGCCCGGCGGGTTGGTGGGCGTCCTCCGCGGTCCCGTACACTGGCTGTCCTGGGGCCACTGACCCCGCCACCGGCGTGCCCCGGAACCCCTCGCGGGGAACGGTGCCGCGCGGAGCGGGCCACGGGGTCCCGGGCCCGGTTCAGGGCACAGGGGTGTAGCTCAATTGGCAGAGCAGCGGTCTCCAAAACCGCAGGCTGCAGGTTCAAGTCCTGTCACCCCTGCCCGTGCCGCCGGCACTGCCGGCGACGTGCACGACCCGTACGACAGCACGACCACCGACCGTAGGCCGGAGGACAACGGCCACCACCAGCGAGGCGAGCGAGGCGCAGTGAGCGACGAGAAGCCGGCACGCGAGGGCGACCCCCGCGCCGCCTCCGACGCCGAGCTGACCGACGAGCAGCTCGACCGCGAGGCGCCGGGCGTGGCCGATGCCGCCGAGCTGGAGGCCGCCGAGGCCGAGGTCGCCGCCGAGGCCGAGAGCGACGAGGACAAGGTCGTGGCCGCGCGGCAGACCGGTGCCCGCCGCCGCGGCCGGATCACCGCCGGGGACGACGAGGACGACGAGGACGCTCCCCGCTCCCGCCGGGCGGCCCGCGAGCGCACGTCGGCGCGTCCCGCCGAGGGTGGCCCGACCCGGTCGCGGACCGCTGCCCAGCGCGACCGCGCCGCCGAGGCGCGGCAGCGGCGCAGCATCCGCCGGTTCCTCCGCGAGGTCGTCGCCGAGCTGCGCAAGGTCATCTGGCCCGGTCGCCGCGAGCTGATCACCTACACGACCGTCGTCATCGTCTTCGTGGCCTTCATCGTCGCGCTGGTGGCCGGCTTGGACCTCCTCTTCGCCCAGGGCGTGCTCGCCGTCTTCGGCTGAGCTCACCCGCGCCTGCACCACCGACAAGGAAGAGACACCGTGACCGACCCCCGCGAGCCCTTCGAGACCGACAGCGCCGTCCCGGCCACCGACCTCGACGACGCCCGCTTCGACGTGCGCGGCACCACGGACCTCGAGACCGGCGCCGGCGAGACCGGTGCTGCCGAGGGCTCCGTCGACACCGCTGACCAGGACACCCTCACCGGCGTGGCCGACGTGGCGCCCGACGTGGAGAGCGGTGACCCCGACAGCCTGACCACCGACCCGCTGGTCGCCCCGGCGGAGTCCTCCGACCTCGACGGGCTGGGTGACCAGACCGAGGACGACGACGAGGCCGACCCGGCCGAGGCGATGCGCAAGGTGCTGCGCGGGCAGTTCGGCGACTGGTACGTCATCCACTCGTACGCCGGCTACGAGAACAAGGTGAAGACCAACCTGGAGTCGCGCATCCAGTCGCTGGACATGGAGGACTACATCTTCCAGATCGAGGTGCCCACCGAGGAGGTCACCGAGATCAAGAACGGCAAGCGCACCCAGGTCAACCGGAAGAAGTTGCCCGGCTACCTGCTGGTCCGCATGGACCTCAACGACGAGTCCTGGGGCGCGGTGCGCAACACCCCCGGCGTCACCGGCTTCGTCGGGGCGACGTCGCGCCCCTCGCCGCTGAGCATCGACGAGGTCGTCAGCCTGCTCGCCCCCGCGGCCGGCCCGCAGACGACCAAGGCGGCGGAGACGACGAGCACCGCCACCACGGCCGCCCCGACCGCCGTCGTCGACTTCGAGGTCGGCGAGTCGGTCACCGTCATGGACGGCCCGTTCGCCACCCTCCCGGCCACGATCAACGAGATCAACGCCGAGCAGCAGAAGCTGCAGGTGCTGGTCTCCATCTTCGGCCGCGAGACGCCGGTCGAGCTGTCGTTCAACCAGGTCCAGAAGATCTGAGGAAGGACCCCGTCGCACCCCTCCGCTCGCACGCTCGCGGCGGGACTCTGCGACGGGGCCGTTCCATCCCGTCACGAAGAAGGAAGTCATGCCCCCCAGGAAGCGGTTGACCGCGGTCATCAAGCTCCAGATCAACGCCGGTGCGGCCACTCCCGCGCCGCCCGTCGGTCCGGCGCTGGGCCAGCACGGCGTCAACATCATGGAGTTCTGCAAGGCGTACAACGCCGCCACGGAGTCGCAGCGCGGCAACGTGATCCCGGTCGAGATCTCGGTCTACGAGGACCGCTCGTTCACCTTCGTCACCAAGACCCCGCCCGCGGCCCGCATGCTGCTCAAGGCGGCCGGCGTGGAGAAGGGCTCCGGCGAGCCGCACAAGACCAAGGTCGCCACCGTCACGCGTGACCAGGTCCGCGAGATCGCGCAGACCAAGATGCAGGACCTGAACGCCAACTCCCTCGACGAGGCGGAGAAGATCATCGCCGGCACCGCCCGGTCGATGGGCATCACCGTCCAGGGCTGAGGGAAGCCGCCGGGCTCCGGCGGCGTTCCACCCGCAGGTCCCACGAGGGGCCTGTTCGAGCACCTGTGGGAGGGCCACGCCAGGCCCGTGCACCACACGACTCCCGGCCGAGGTGCCGGGGGAGAGGAACCACCATGGCGAAGCACGGCAAGAAGTACCGCGAGGTCGCGGCCAAGGTCGACCGCGAGAACCTCTACACCCCGCTGCAGGCGGCCTCCCTGGCCAAGGAGACGTCGCCGACGGCCTACGACGCCACCGTCGAGGTGGCCATGCGCCTGGGCGTCGACCCGCGCAAGGCCGACCAGATGGTCCGCGGCACGGTGAACCTGCCGCACGGCACCGGCAAGACCGCCCGCGTCATCGTCTTCGCGACCGGTGACAAGGCCGCCGAGGCCGAGGCCGCCGGCGCCGACGTCGTCGGCTCGGACGACCTGATCGAGCGCATCCAGGGCGGCTTCCTGGACTTCGACGCCGCGATCGCCACCCCGGACCAGATGGCCAAGGTCGGCCGGATCGCGCGCATCCTCGGCCCGCGCGGCCTGATGCCGAACCCGAAGACCGGCACGGTGACCCCCGACGTCACCAAGGCGGTCAACGACATCAAGGGCGGGAAGATCAACTTCCGCGTC